>NZ_JBNFXM010000005.1:0-260285 GCF_049943995.1 Lysinibacillus sp. VIII_CA | reverse complement strand
CGTTCCCATACCGAACACGGAAGTTAAGCTCTTTAGCGCCGATGGTAGTTGGGGGCTTCCCCCTGTGAGAGTAGGACATCGCTAGGCGCAAAAAGTCGCTACTGATACACTCAGTAGTGGCTTTTTTTTTGTTTAAAATTCTAAAAAGTAAAAGGAGGCATTTCATTCAAAGAAAATGCCTCCTTACTATATTTAGACAGTTGCTGCTCGTAGTTCGATACGACGAATTTTCCCAGATGTTGTTTTTGGTAACTCATCGATAAAGACAATACTACGAGGATATTTATAAGGCGCAGTCAGTGCTTTTACATGCTCCTGTAGCTCCTTAATTAATTCTTCTTCATTGTGTTCCTTATAGCCATCTCGTAAGATTACATAGGCTTTGACAATATGCCCTCTAATTTCATCTGGAGCAGCCACAACTGCGCACTCTTGTACAGCATCATGCTTGTTTAAGGCATCTTCTACTTCAAAGGGACCAATAGTGTAACCAGATGAGATAATTATATCGTCGCCTCGACCTTCAAACCAAAAATAACCATCTTCATCACATTTCGCTTGATCACCAGTAATGTACCATTCACCACGGAATGCCGCTTGTGTGCGTTCAGGCTCCCGATAATACTCTTTAAACAACGCTGGCGATGATTTGTGTATGGCAATATCTCCAACCTCGCCAACAGGTGCCTCATTTCCTTCATTGTCGATAATACGTACAATATTACCTGGAGTTGGGACACCCATGGAACCAGGACGTAACTCTGTGTTTTCCAGAGTACCAATGAGTAATGTATTTTCTGTTTGACCATAACCATCGCGGACTTTTAGATCAAAGTGATTCTTAAATGTTTCAATGACTGGTCGATTTAATGGTTCACCAGCAGAGACAGCACTACGCAGAGAGGATAGATTATAGTCTTTTAAATTCTCAAGCTTCGCCATGATACGATATTCAGTTGGAGTGCAGCAGAGAACA
Source organism: Lysinibacillus sp. VIII_CA (assembly GCF_049943995.1). Lineage (NCBI taxonomy): Bacteria > Bacillati > Bacillota > Bacilli > Caryophanales > Bacillaceae > Lysinibacillus > Lysinibacillus sp. VIII_CA. The sequence continues at coordinate 259,309 of NZ_JBNFXM010000005.1, read as the reverse complement.
TTAATTTTTTCATCCTGCAACAGGCGAAGATATGTTTTTGCATCAAACCCACCATGATAAACAAAGGCTGTAGCCCCCAACATAATGGTGGATAGGAAAGGACTCCAAATCCATTTTTGCCAACCTGGAGCAGCAGTAGCCCATACTAAGTCTCCTTCACGTACACAAAGCCACTGTGCAGCCGCTGTTCGAATATGCGCGTAGCCCCAACCATGAGAATGAACGACACCCTTAGGCTTACCTGTTGTTCCAGAAGTATAAGAAAGGAACGCCATGTCATCGCGTTTAGTAGCAACAGCAGTAAATGTATTTGGTTGCGAGCTAGCCAATTCATCTAAAGAAGACCAATCTCCTGTAGCTGTGCCAATGACCATTTTGTTTTTTAAAGTATTGACAGAAGAAGAGATTTTATCTACTTCACTAGTAAATGCTTCATAGGCGATCACAGCACTAGCAGAAGAATGCTCCATACGATACTCTAAATCACTTGCGCGCAACATTTCTGAGCATGAAATAGGAACAATACCCGCTTTTAAACAGCCTAGGAAAACAAAATAGGCCTCTGGTAGGCGAGGAATAATAACTAATACACGATCTCCTTTTTGAAGCCCCTTCTTCGTAAAGGCATTAGCGTATTGATTCATTTTTTGAACAAGCTCTACGTAAGTAACTGTTTGCCTCTCTTGTTGTGTATTTAACCAACGTATAGCTTGGCGTTCACTATCTTGCGAAAATTTTTCTAATTCCTCTGTAATGTTATAAACATCCGGTGCAATTAAATCCTTTATTACCATTTGAACATTCCTCCCCCTGAAATGATAGAAAATTCGTAAAACTATTTTCATTTTAACAATTGCAATAATATACAGCAAGAATATTTAATACACAAAATAGAAATATTAGATTTAATAGAGAACTATTTTGCTTTCTAAGTTATATTTAAGAAGGCCTCGACAAAAAATATAAAATTTTTCACAAATGTGTTGCATTATTTAGAATGCTTGCTATAATAATAAATGTACTTAAGAGGTTGTCTAAGACATACGAATAGTATTGTTCCGAAGTAGCTCAGTTGGTAGTAGCACCTGACTGTTAATCAGGTTGTCGCAGGTTCGAGTCCTGCCTTCGGAGCCATTTTTTTGCTCATTTTTAAGATGGTTTTATACATAAAAAAATTGTAGAAAAGTGTTGCAAGAATGTAGAAATAATGTTATTATAATTATTGTCTTGTTTGAGACGTACATATGGCCCCTTGGTCAAGTGGTTAAGACACCGCCCTTTCACGGCGGTAACACGGGTTCGAATCCCGTAGGGGTCACCATTCATTTTTATACCCAGATGGAGGATTAGCTCAGCTGGGAGAGCATCTGCCTTACAAGCAGAGGGTCGGCGGTTCGAGCCCGTCATCCTCCACCATTATTATTGTGTTATTTCGGAGGGGTAGCGAAGTGGCTAAACGCGGCGGACTGTAAATCCGCTCCTTAGGGTTCGGCGGTTCGAATCCGTCCCCCTCCACCAGTTTTATAAATGATTGGGGTATAGCCAAGCGGTAAGGCAACGGATTTTGATTCCGTCATGCCTAGGTTCGAATCCTAGTACCCCAGCCATTTTTCTTTTATGAGCCATTAGCTCAGTTGGTAGAGCATCTGACTTTTAATCAGAGGGTCGAAGGTTCGAGTCCTTCATGGCTCACTTTTATAGAATAAAATATATTCAAAAGTGATATAATAAATACAGATAACTAATCTCTTGCTGAAAACAGTAGGAGATTTTTTTATGTTGATTTATAATGAATAAATATGCGTTTTTTTGTTGGGTTGAGCCAATTGGTAAGTAGGCTTTACAATAGTCTTATAACTTTTAGGGGGTATAAAAACATGAATAAACTTAATATTTCTATTATTGGAGTACCAACAGATTACGGACAAACACGTCGAGGCGTAGATATGGGACCAAGTGCTATTCGTTATGCAGGCGTTGTTGAACGTTTAACAAGTATTGGACACGAGGTACAAGATCAAGGGGATATTCGTGTAAGTCAAAAGCAAGCAAATGCAGCAGTAGACGAAAAGTTATTAAATTTAGAGGAAGTTGTCGAAGTTAGTACAGCTTTGGCTAATAGTGTACATGAAGTAGTCGAACAAAAAAAATTCCCACTTGTATTTGGTGGAGACCATAGTATTGCTATTGGTACACTTGCAGGATTAGGAGAACATTATAAAAATCTAGGTGTTATTTGGTATGATGCACATGCAGATTTAAATACACCTGAAACTACACCTTCTGGCAATATACATGGAATGCCTTTAGCAGTTAGTATTGGACTTGGGCATGAACGTTTAGTTCAAATTCGTAATAGTGTGCCGAAAATTAAGCCAGAAAACGTTATTATCATCGGAGCTCGCTCTGTAGATCCTGGTGAGCGTGACTTGATTCGTGAACAAGGAATTAAAGTGTACACAATGCATGAAATTGATCGACTTGGCATGACGCGTGTTATGGAAGATGCACTTGCCTATTTAAAAGAGCGTAATGTTGATGGATTGCACCTATCGCTTGATTTAGATGGACTTGACCCTCTTTATACACCAGGGGTTGGAACACCAGTGCCAGGTGGAATTACGTATCGTGAAAGTCATTTAGCAATGGAAATGCTACAAGAGTCTGGAATGTTAACCTCTGCGGAGTTTGTAGAAGTGAATCCGATATTAGATGAGAAAAATACAACGGCAAATGTAGCTGTTGCTTTAATGGGCTCTTTATTTGGAGAAACGTTAGTTTAAACAAAAATATTCAAAAAATTGCCTGTCGCCACATTGCATAAAAATCTTTTGCTATAATTGAAATAAAACGAAACTTTTCTTATCGATGGGTCGTATAGTATAAGACAGTTGTAAAGGTGGAGAAGTCAACACAATGGATGCGTTAGTAAATAAGAGAATAAAACAAGTGCTTAAAGGCGATCAAAACGCATTTGCCGATATTGTGAGTCTCTATCAGCACAAACTGTACCAAGTATGCTATCGAATGTTAGGTAACAAACAAGAATCTGAAGATATTGCTCAGGAAGCTTTTGTTCGGGCATATATGAATTTGCATACTTTTGATCAGAAAAGAAAGTTTTCGACGTGGCTTTATCGCATTGCGACAAACCTCTGTATAGATCGTATTCGGAAAAAGAAACCGGATTATTATTTAGATGCAGAAGTAGCTGGTACAGAAGGGCTTGATATGTATTCACAAATCGCAGCAGATGACCAGCTACCAGAGGAGCAGTTAGAGCAAATGGAGCTGCAAGATCGCATTCAATACGAAATTGGACGTTTGCCGGATAAATACCGTTCGGTTATAGTATTGAAATATATAGAAGAGTTATCGTTGCAAGAGATTAGCGAGATTTTAGATATGCCACTTGGAACGGTGAAAACGAGAATTCACCGCGGACGTGAGGCATTACGTAAGCAGTTAAACAATCTGTAGGAGGGGGAGCGTCATGAATACTTGTCCAGAGCATATTATTGATTATATGCATGATTATTTAGACGGTGACATTAGTCGTGAGCATGAGCAAGAGTTAAAGCAACACTTGCATACATGTAATGATTGTAAACAGTTGATGCATGAATTGAGTGAAACAATCGCCTTTGTGAAGAGTGCTTCCCATATTACAGCGCCTCCGGATTTTGAAGCAGCAGTAATGGCTCGTTTACCAAAACCGAAAAGTCGAGTAGGTATACAAAAATGGATACACCGACATCCATTTTTTGTGGCAGCAGCAGTATTTTGTTTATTTATGAGTGCTACCTTGCTAGGAAGCTTTATGGATGACCAGCATTTCTCTGTGACCAAGCAGCCCAATTTAGTTGTAGATGGTCAAACGGTTATCGTACCCGCAGGGGAAGTTGTAAAGGGCGATATTGTGGTGAAAAATGGCGATTTGGTTGTTGAAGGAGAAGTTGATGGTAACGTCACAGTCATAAACGGGCAATACATGGCATCTTCAGCGGTAGTTTCAGGGAGAATTGAAGAAATTGACGAAGTATTTGAATGGTTATGGTATACGATTAAAAACTCTGTAAAAACAGCCATGACATTTGATGAAAAAGAAGAAACTAAATAACACTCTATACGTCCTAAAAAATAGTGCACGTGAGAGGCTGAAAGGTCTACTCTTCTGAGTAGACTTTTTATTTGAAAAAAGTTACATTTGATAAGAATGTGCTATACTTGAATGTGTATGGATTCGTAATGAAAAGTGGGGGATGCCACGTGCAAATTATTGAACATTTCACAGATTTAACGCCTGTGAATATTGTTATTAACTTCATCGATGTACTGCTCGTTTGGTACGTTGTTTATAAGGTCTTAACCCTCATTAAAGGTACGAAGGCTGTCCAATTACTTAAGGGAATTTTCGTCATTATTATTGCACGAATTGCAACAGACCTTTTAGGGTTACAAACGTTAGGCTGGATGCTACAGCAGGTCATTGAATTTGGTTTCTTGGCGATTATTATTATTTTCCAACCTGAAATCAGACGAGGCTTAGAACAAATTGGTAGAGGGAAGCTTTTCCAACGTTCATCTAGTCAAGAAGACGAGGAGCAAACAAGGCTTATAGAGGCTATGAAAAAATCTGTAAGTTATATGGCTAAACGTCGAATAGGTGCGTTAATTTCAATTGAAAAAGAAACAGGTCTTAACGAATATATTGAAACAGGCATAGGTCTAAATGCTGAAATTTCTTCAGAATTGCTCATTAATATCTTTATACCGAATACGCCATTACATGATGGGGCGGTAATTATGCAAAGAGATAAAGTTACAGCAGCAGCTTGCTATTTACCTCTATCTGAAAGTCCATTTATTTCAAAAGAGTTAGGGACACGCCACCGTGCTGCACTTGGCTTAAGTGAAGTGACGGATGCGATAACTATCGTTGTCTCAGAAGAAACAGGAGCCATTAGTATTACGTTGAATGGCAATCTCCATCGTAATCTTTCTCTAGAGGAGTTCGAGACACTATTACGAAAAATGTGGTTCGGATCAGCACAAGAGTCAAATGCAGCCTCTAAGTTAACTTGGAGGGGGAAAAAGAATGGATAAAATGATGGATAGTCCTTGGGTACTAAGAATCATCGCGCTATTTTTAGCATTTTTGCTTTTTTTCTCAGTTCGTACCGAGCTTTCGCCAATCAATACAACAACTACCACTGAACAGACTGATATTATTCGTGATGTACCAGTAGATGTTTATTATGATAATGAGAATCTGATTGTAACAGGATTACCTGAAACAGTAGATGTGAAGATAAAAGGACCAATGCCTGTAGTTATAAAAACAAGGGCAACAAAGGATTTCTCAGTATTCGTTGATTTAAGTAATCTATTGATTGGCGAGCATGATGTTAAGCTACAATACGAAAATATTTCTGATAAGTTAAAGGTTACATTAGACCCTGCAACTATTCATGTAAATATTGAGGAAAAGGTCACGAAGGAGTTCCGAGTAGACCCAGAAATGAATACTCGACTAATCGAAGAAGGGTATATTTTAAAGGATATGGTAGCCGATCCACCGACTGTTTACGTGACAGGGGCAAAAAGTGCTATTGAAAGCATCAGCTATGTAAAAGCCACTGTTGCTGGAGAGCCAGGCTTGAAGCAATCATTCTCTCAGGACGCGGCAGTAAAAGTATTAGATCGAGATTTAAATAAGCTTGATGTAACAATTGAACCTGATACCGTTAATGTTCAAGTAGATATTGGGGAGTATAGCCGAGAACTCCCAGTTGTTATTAGAGAAACAGGGCAAGCCTCGGATGATATTACAATCAATTCTTTAACATTTACGCAAAAAATGATTAAAGTATATGGCAGAAAATCGATTATTGATGGTTTAACAGAAATTCCAATTGTAGTAGATTTGTCAAAAATTACTGAATCAAAAACTTATGAGTTTGATGTAAAATTACCAGATGGTGTGACAAAAATATCTGATAAGAAAATAAAAGTGAAGGCAGATATTACAAAAGTAGAGAAAGAAGAAGAGCAGAAAACACCGGCTTCTACAGAGGAAACGCCACCCCCTACTGAGGAAACTGATGTGAAGGATGATAGTACTACGACTGATAAAAATACGCCAACTGAAGAAACGGAAGATATTGATTCTTAAACAATATCTGACTATAATTTTATTTTGATTCTAAATCAAAAATTTAACTGGAGTTTGGTTTGGTGGGTAGATCGCAATATATTCACCAAACAAACTAACTGAGTGGATTACGAAAAATTACCAATGAATGAACAAAAGCAGACTTTTCCAAAAGTAAGCGGACAAGTGTCTATGATGAATGTGACACAGTCTTGCATTGAAGGAGAGAATAAGTAGAATGGGTAAATATTTTGGAACAGATGGCGTCCGTGGCGTCGCCAATAGTGAACTAACACCGGAATTTGCATTTAAACTTGGCCGTATAGGTGGCTATGTTTTAACGAAAGATGCAACTGACCGTCCTAAGGTTTTAATTGGTCGTGACACACGTATTTCAGGCGAGATGCTGGAAGGTGCACTTGTTGCTGGTCTTTTATCAATTGGGGTAGAGGTAATGCGCCTTGGAATTATTTCAACACCAGGTGTTGCATACCTTACTCGTATTATGAGCGCAGATGCAGGCGTCATGATTTCAGCTTCGCATAACCCAGTAGCTGACAACGGCATTAAATTCTTCGGCCCAGATGGCTTTAAGCTAACAGATGCACAAGAAGAGGAAATAGAAATTTTACTTGATGCTCAAGAGGATACATTACCACGTCCAATTGGGGCAGATTTAGGATCTGTAAGTGACTATTTCGAAGGCGGACAAAAGTACATTCAATACTTAAAACAAACAGTGGATGAAGAATTTGATGGTATCCATGTAGCATTAGACTGTGCACATGGTGCTACCTCATCATTAGCGACGCATCTTTTTGCGGACCTAGAGGCTGACATTTCTACAATGGGTTCTTCTCCAAATGGTTTAAATATTAATGATGGTGTAGGTTCAACTCACCCAGAGGGACTAGCTAAATTTGTATTAGAAAAGGATGCAGATGTGGGTCTAGCGTTTGATGGAGACGGTGACCGTTTAATTGCTGTAGATGAAAACGGTAAAATTGTTGACGGCGATCAAATTATGTTTATTATTGGCAAGTATTTAAATGCAGTTGGTCGTTTAAAGAAGCAAACTATTGTGTCAACCGTTATGAGCAATATGGGCTTCTATAAGGCAGTAGAAGATAACGGTATGCAAAGCATACAAACTGCAGTAGGGGATCGTTATGTCGTAGAGGAAATGCGTGCTAATGATTACAATTTAGGTGGCGAGCAATCAGGGCATATTGTTTTCTTAGATTTTAATACAACGGGCGATGGTCTACTAACAGGTATTCAGCTTGTCAACATTATGAAAGCGACAGGTAAGAAGCTGTCAGAGCTTGCTGCCGAGATGAAAATCTATCCTCAGCGTCTTGTCAATGTTCGTGTAACAGACAAGCATGCGGTGACTGAAAATACGAAAGTGGCCGCTGTGATTGCAGAGGTAGAAGCTGAAATGGCAGGGAATGGTCGTGTTTTAGTACGTCCTTCAGGTACTGAGCCGCTTGTTCGTGTAATGGTGGAAGCTGCTACTGAAACAGCTTGTGAGCGTTTTGTTGAGCGTATTGCAGATGTTGTGCGTGCAGAAATGGGCTTAACAGACAAGTAAATATAAACTTAACTCGATTTCCGTTTTTAGGAGGTCGAGTTTTTCTTGTTTGAAAAAGGATGTTTTAAATAGCAAAGATGGGGAACAGTAAAAAGGAGTCACAATAACAAGGAGTGTTTGATGGATATGGCTAAAATTGCTACAGTTATTACCGATATGTTCGAGGATAGTGAATTTACAAGTCCTAAAGAAGCCTTAGAAGCGGCTGGACATCAGCTAGTAACAATTGATACAGAGGCAGGAAAAGAGGTAAAAGGGAAACATGGGGAAACAGTAAAAATTGATAAAGGCATTGATGATGTAAAAGCGACTGATTTTGATGCACTGTTTATACCTGGTGGTTTTTCTCCAGATATCTTACGCGCCGATGATCGTGTAGTGGCGTTTGTAAAATCCTTTATGGATGATATGAAACCAACCTTTGCCATTTGTCATGGACCGCAGCTGCTAATTACGGCAAAAACACTAAATGGTCGTGACGCTACAGGTTATAAATCCATTCAAGTAGATTTAGAAAACGCAGGGGCAAAATTCCACGATGAGGAAGTATTCGTCTGCCAAAAGCAACTCGTGACAAGTAGAACACCAGATGACCTACCTGCCTTTAATAGAGAAATAGTAAATTTATTAGCTAGTAAATAACAAAAAGGCACAAGCAGCTTTTGCTTGTGCCTTTTGTTTCTTTTGTATAATGCGCTGGGCACATTTGTTGTTTGACCAAGATCAATGTGTATTCTGGCGATACCCTTAAAGCCCGTACTCGTAAGTTGCGTGACAACTTCATATCCATAAATTTCGTCACGACTAATGATTTCTAATACGATTCCTGCCTGCCTTTAAGCATTTTCTTCAGATTCTCCACCAAATCACCCCCACTAACAAAACAATCCGTACTAAGTAATGCTAAGTAGTGTGTTTTTCAAGGTTTTTCTAGCACTAGCAATTGTTTGTCTACATATTTGTCACGAAAAAGCAAGGGTACTAGGTATTTTTTATAACGAAAGTTTGACGGATAGCATATGATTGAGTATGATGGAGAAGTTGAAGACGAGGTCCGACCTTGTTCTTGAACGAACGCAAAAGGAGGAAAGAGAGCGTAAAATCGGAAAACAATTATAGCGCCTGAGCTGAAGAAATTGGACGAAAAGAATCTTCAGCAGACGAGGTGGAGGTTTATCGAAAATTCGGCGGATACCTCCCGATCGACATACCCGATTGTCATTTTTCATTTTGAAAGCATTTGAGTGATTGAATGTACAGGAAATGGAGAAGGTATCGTAAAGCAATAGATGAATAGAAGAAAACTTCACATATCGAATGCTCCATTCAGATGGCTGAATGAGTTCATTGCATGTACGAAAGTGCTTTATTTTATTTAAAATAAAGTTTGCTTGTCCATTCAAAAAATTCGGTAGATGAGGTCTACTTTGTCATTGCGTTAAATTGACAATATCGGAGGACGAGAATTTATGTGTGGAATTGTAGGATATATTGGTGAATCAGATGCAAAGGAAATTTTATTAAAAGGTTTAGAAAAGCTAGAATATCGTGGTTATGATTCAGCGGGCATTGCAGTCCGTAATGAAGAAGGCGTAACGGTTTTTAAAGAAAAAGGACGTATCGCAGACTTACGAGAAGCGGTAGATGAAGATGTTGCTGCGAAAATTGGTATTGGTCATACACGTTGGGCTACACATGGAGTACCAAATCGTTTAAATGCTCATCCGCATCAAAGTGCATCAGGGCGTTTTACGCTTGTGCATAATGGGGTAATTGAAAACTATCATCTATTACAAAAAACATACTTAAAAGGTATTCCAATGAAATCTGATACAGATACAGAGGTTATCGTGCAATTAGTAGAGTTGTTTGTAAAAGAAGGTTTAAGCACAGCAGATGCTTTCCGTAAAACGTTATCTTTACTACATGGTTCATATGCGCTTGCACTATTAGATGCAGAAGCCGCTGATACAATCTTTGTAGCGAAAAATAAATCTCCACTTTTAGTTGGAATTGGTGAAGACTTCAATGTTGTTGCTTCGGATGCAATGGCTATGCTGCAAGTGACAGACCAATATGTAGAGCTACACGACAAAGAGGTTGTAATTGTACAAAAGGCTAGCGTTGAAATTACAAAACTAGATGGTTCTGTAGTGGAACGTGCACCATATACAGCAGAGCTTGATATGAGCGACATTGAAAAGGGAACATATCCTCATTATATGTTAAAAGAAATGGATGAGCAGCCTACAGTCATACGCAAAATTATTCAAGCGTATGAGGGTGATAATGGCGATCTAACAATTGATACCGAAATTTTAGAAGCATTGCGAGCTGCAGATCGTTTATATATTATTGCGGCGGGCACAAGCTATCATGCAGGGCTCATTGGTAAACAATATTTTGAAAAAATGGCTGGTATCCCAGTAGAAGTTCATATTTCTAGTGAATTCGGCTATAATATTCCATTACTTTCAAAAAGACCTTTATTTATCTTTATTACACAATCAGGGGAAACAGCAGACAGCCGTCAGGTTCTAGTAAAAATTAAAGAGCTTGGCTACCCAACATTAACAATTACAAATGTACCTGGCTCAACACTATCACGTGAAGCTGATCACACGTTGTTATTACATGCGGGTCCAGAAATAGCTGTAGCTTCTACAAAAGCATATGTGGCGCAAGTAGCAGTCCTTGCTCTAGCAGCCTATGTAACAGCAAAAGCAAATGGCACCGGCTTAGAATTTGATTTAAAACAAGAGCTTGCGATTGCCGCAAACGGTATCCAAACAATTATTGACTCAAAAGATGTATTAGAAGACATCGCAGAAGACTACTTAAAAATCGCGCGTAATGCATTCTTTATTGGTCGTAATATGGACTTCTACGTGAGCCTTGAAGGGGCCTTAAAACTAAAGGAAATCTCTTATATCCAAGCAGAAGGCTTTGCTGGCGGTGAGCTTAAACACGGAACAATTGCTTTAATTGAAGAAGGAACACCAGTGTTTGCACTTGTTACACAAGCATCAGTTGGGCTAAACATCCGTGGTAATGTGAAAGAAGTTGCTGCACGTGGTGCATATCCATGTATTATCGCGATGGCTGGTATTGATGAGGATGGCGACCGATTAGTCATTCCGCATGTTCACGAATACCTAACGCCACTTGTATCGGTAGTGCCATTACAGTTAATCAGCTACTATGCAGCACTCCACCGTCGTTGTGATGTGGATAAACCACGTAACTTAGCTAAATCGGTGACAGTTGAATAATTGAGTTTTATGCTAGAAGTGTGTTTGTAGTTTTATAAAAAAATTTGATCATTTAAAACAAAGTTCGATAATTTATATTAAAGTTTGATTAAACATCCTGTGTTGATATGCAGGATGTTTTTTGTATAGATAAGATTGTGAAGAATTGTAGGTTTTCAAATTATATAAAGGGAATTTTTTAAAGATTAACATTTCTGTTATTCTTTTTTTCTTTTGTGATAGATTTATCGTATTCATTTCGTATTACATAGTAGGTACCAATATTCATTGAGCGGGGTGAACAATTGAAAATTACAGAGAACAATGTTGTACAACACATACAGAAAAAAAATGAAAAAGCAATTCCTTTTATTATTAATCAGTATGGTGGTTTACTTACAGCGATCATTAAACGTCATTTAAATTACCAGCAGCAAGATTATGAAGAATGCCTTGATGATGTTTTATTATCGATATGGAATAATATTCATTCCTTTGATCCTAAGAAAAATTCATTCAAACAATGGATTGCAGCGATTGCAAAGTATAAAGCAATTGATTATCAAAGAAGACAAATTACCATACAAAATCAGCAATTTTCAGTTTCAGAAATTGATGAATCTATGGTAAAGGCAAAACAACCATTAGAAGAAAACTGCGTTGAGGAACTCCTTGAGCAATTGTCAGCTAGTGAACGGAAAATCTTTGAAAAATACTATTTAGAAGGAACCACTTCAAGTGAAATAGCAAAAGAATTTGATGCGAAAGAGTCTTGGGTTTATAACAAGCTTTCCAGAGGACGTAAAAAGCTTAAAAGTTTTTTAGTTCAAAAAATGAAGTGTGAGGAGTGAGAATATGTCTATTTATAAAGATTTAAATGATATGAATATTGATTTGGAACATTATGAAGAACAAGACCTTACAAACTTCGAGAAAAAGAAATGGGAAAAGCGTATATTAAAAAAAATAAGTAAAGAAAAGCCATCTCACGTAAAGATATATTTAGGAGTTACAGCATCTGTAGCAATGATTTTTAGTTTGATTATTGTCACGGGTTTAATTTCACCAACGATGGCGGCGGCGATGAAAGAAGTGCCTTTATTATCATCTGTTTTTAAATTTACAAGGGATCTTGGTCTACACGCCGCGGATGAAAAGGGGCTCTCAACAAAATTGAATACAAGCGTTACGCATGAAGGCTTTACATTAAATGTAACAGAAGTAGTGTATGATGGTACACGTGTTGCAATTGGGATTGAAGGCCATCATAAAGAAGGTGAAAATTCAAAAGAAAGTTTATCAGATCAAATGAGTAATATTGAATTTTCACTAAATGGTGAACCACTGAATCACACTAATTATAGTGGTGTTTATATGCAACCAAGTAAGGATAATAATTCCGCAGTTCTTGAATTTGCAGATTTGGAAAATCAAGATGGAAGACCTTTCCAAAAGAAGTTTAATTTGACATTATCCACTACAATAACTGGGATTTCTGAACCTTTTAAAATGGATATTCCAGTGAGGGATATAGGTAACTATATAAACCTACAGCCTAATATAAGTAGAAAATACAAAAATAATCAGTTTACTATTGAACAAATTATACTAACTCCCATAACAACTAGTATTACAACAAGAATAGCCTTGCTTGATAAATCAACTTCTGTAGATTTCCGGGAAGGAATACGTATCGAAGTTTATGATGAACAAGGGCGTGAACTAAAACTAATTAATGGCAATGGTGGCCGTGAGACAAATAAAGGAAATAGCGATTTCATCATGGATTTACGTGTTCATCCATTTGAAACCTTACCAAAAGCTATTACAATTAAACCGTATATTCATCTTTATGACTTTGAGGGATCATACCAACTGGATGAAAACGGTGATCCGAAGATTCAATACATTCCAGAACTAGAAATAACAATACCAATTAACTCAAAAGAATAAAAAACTTCAAACTATCTTTTCACCTCAAAATAATAAGTACCAAGTAGTGCTCCGTTAGATTTAAAAGCTTTAACTTGAGCAGTTCCTGTATTTATCATAATAGTTTTATTACCAACAAGACGTACAACATTATTTCCATACAAAACTAACCAATGAGTACCTTGTATAGCGTATTCAGAGCTATAAGCGATTTTAGGAATAAGCCCATATTTTAGTTATTCCATTAAAGGACGCGTTTATTTAGGAACGCGTCTTTTTCTTTTAAAGGGCCATTTAGTTGAATAACTGCCTCTAAAGAGAATTGTATATTTATGTTAAAATTTAGGGATAGTTCTTGAGAACAACTTGGTTATTTAATAAGAGTTTTTCGTTATTGCCATAGATACTTTATTTATAGTAGAAGAAGTGAGGGATTAACATGTTTTTTGTTCAAATGTCTGGCTTTCCTGGGTCTGGGAAGTCTACACTTTCTCGTCAAATTGCTGAGCGTACAGGAGCAGTCATAATAGACCACGATATTGTAAAATCTGCTTTATTACAGTCAACAGAAGAAATTCAAATCGATTCAAAATTAACTGGTAAGATTTCATATAATATTGATTGGTCTTTAATTGAATTTTACTTATCACAAGGACAAAATGTAGTATTTGATAGCCCTTGCCTTTATCAAGAAATGGTAGATCGAGGAATTGCTATGTCTAAAAAATATAATGTGAAGTACAAATATATTGAGTGCTACCTTGATGATTTTCAAGAGATTAATTTTAGATTGAAAAATCGAGAAAGAATGATAAGTCAAATAAGTGAGGTAACTTCCGAAGAGAATTTTAAATATACATTAGTCAATAGTAAAAGACCCGCTGATTATCAGTGCTTGGTTGTAAATACTGGCGAACCTATCGATAGTTATATTAATGACGTTGTAAATTACATAAAGAAATGAGTTGTAAATATTTTTATTCAATTAAAGGGCGCGATTGTGGAGCAACACAGGTAGAAAATACTCAAACTTTTTTATAAGGCCTGACTTAAAACAGCTAAAGAAGAATCCCTTTTGGTCAATCTTTTTTCAAAAGGGATTCTTCTTATTTAACGTAAAATAAGGAATTTGCGAGGCATTTTTAATCAAACTTTATTCCAAACCAACAGTATTGAGTTACAATAAAGTTGTATACAGAACACTTAAACAGAATACATGAGTGATGATAACTATAAAATACAAACCTTGGTACAGTGTATTGCTGTATCAGGGTTTTTGTTTATGGTTTTTATTATGGCACACAAAATGCATTTCTTTAGTAAAGAATGCGACTTTCCTTCATCTAAGTAGCCATATGGTTGAATAACATTTTTATATGAAAGTCACGCTCTAGAAATGAAATAAAACTGTGATGAAACACCCCTTTGAAACCGAATAGGAGAGCAACATTTCAAATAATGTTCCTTGATATAATTCTCTATGTAATATAACTTTGTTTGAACAAGGAGATGGAAGCATGAGTAAGTTAACAGGCAAAATCGCTTTAGTTACAGGGTCAAGTCGAGGAATTGGCCGCAGTATTGCATTGCGTCTGGCTCAAGAGGGAGCCTTTGTCATCGTTCATTACGGGAAAAGGCGTAATGAGGCAGAAGCAGTTGTTCACCAGATCGAACAAAGCGGAGGAAATGCTTGCGCAATTGGTGCTGACCTCAGTACTCTAGATGGTATTCAAGATTTATTTACTACTTTGGATGATACTATTCGGGGATATATGGGCGGTGTCGGATTCGATATTCTTGTCAACAATGCTGGAATAGGTCAAATTATGAGTTTAGAAGAGACGACGGAAGAATCATTTGAGGAGGTAATGAAGATTAATGTTAAAGCACCACTTTTTGTTACTCAGCAAGCTTTGCCACGTTTAAAAGATGGAGGACGTATTATTAATATTTCTTCTTTTGTGACACGTGCAGCTTCGCCAAGTGTCTTCACATACAGTATGTCCAAAGGTGCTATCGACACTTTTACGCGTCTTCTAGCCAAGCAACTAGGGAGCCGTGATATTACGGTAAACGCCATCCAACCTGGAATTATTAATACGGAGATGAATGCTGAGACTTTGGAAAACCTTGATGGGCAAAAATATGCGGCTGGTCTTTCAATCTTCAATAGATGGGGAGAACCCGAGGATGTGGCAGATATTGCCGCCTTTCTTGCTTCCTCAGACAGCCGTTGGGTAACTGGTCAATTACTCGATGCAAGTGGAGGATCTCATCTATAGAACCTGTAAGATAACGAATTTATACGGAACTTCAAATGAAGACACCCGAAAAAGTTAGACACATATTTTTAAGCAGTTACTGAGGAATGAACTCTGTATTGGACAGGGCTCATTCCTTTTAATTTTTCTTTCATTCGTTGGTTATTGTAAATAGTAAATGTACCTCTCCAATTCGAAATGAAATGTTCTATACTTTCAAATTTTTAGTTCAGATGTTAATCGTCCTTCATTATGGAAGTATGTTGAACGATTGGCCCCATTTACAGAGGGAAATCCAGTTCCAGATTACGAGAAACAGAGTGGATTTATCGATGCCTAGCAATCGGGCTCAATTGTTGAACAGCATAGTTAGAAAATGATCCGATTTATTTAATAAAATCGAAACCGAAATATGCAAGAAAAGAATCTATTATGATCATACCTTCTATTAATATGGATTCTTTTATTTGCCGTAAAATATGGGTTTCTGAGGTACTTTAATTGCATGTCATCAAAAGCAAATGATTAAAATGTGGCACGAAGTTAAATGTAGGTTATTCCATTAAAGGGCGCGTCTTTTTCAATGCATCACTATTGCTTAGCAATGGCTTTTAAGAAGCAGCTCTAGAAATTATCTAATTTATATAATAAACCACAAATAAAAAAGCAATTGTAAAAGTAAAAGATATATCCAGAGTTAGGTGAAACTAACTTGGAGATAGTTTAATTTTTTATGTAAAAAAAATTAAATTTCAGATTCCTATCATTTTTCTTAGCTACAATGTAGTCAAATGAAGGGGGTAGTATCCATGAAAAAAAAGAGAATCAGTTTGATATTGGCTTTTTTAGTAACTTGTACATTCACTTTTGGATTAAGTGTTCGAGCTGATGATGACCATGAACACGAGTATAAGAAACATGAGAAGTACGACGATGATGATCGTTACGAATATGATGATGAAGATGAATCCTATAATACGAATGGTGAAGTATACGAAAAAGGTACTTGGAATATTTGGACAAGAGAATTAGTTATGGAGAAAGAGGTTTTGCCTTTCAGCATGTCAAAATTAGTCAATTTGAAAGTAGTAGGTATGAATAAAGAATTAAATTTTTATGTTATCCCAAAAGACGGGGAGTTTTTTGTACCAGGGAAAACAGTGGCACAGCTTTTAGGAGCAAAAGCTACCTTTTACAAAACAAGCAAAATTTTAGATATACAATATCAAGAGAATGAACTAGTTTTTCGCTCAGGTACTAATGTTGTCTATGATAACAATGTTAAAACACCGTTACCTGCATCTTCATTCTATTTAAATGAGGAACTCTATGTACCAATCAGTGTCATTACAAATGGCTTAGGCTATGTGGTCGAATGGCAAGAAGACAATCAAATGTTTTTATGTCAACTTTTAATCAAATAGGAAGGAATGGTGAACAATGAAAGATCCGAAAAAAGCGAAATGGATATTAGGCGCATCAGGGGTGATGTTATCTGCCGTACTATTAACGCAAATAAACACTTCAATACAAGCAAAAACAAACCATTCAAATGATCTTCAAATTACTGCGCAACAAGAAAAAGACATGACGGAGAAAGAGAAAGAGCTTGTCCAACTAGATTGGACAAATTTTGAAGTTCAAGCTGCCAATCAAATTTCAAAAAAGAGTGATCGAAAAACCAAAAGAACATAGTGGAGATGATGAAGATGGACACACTTTCCCTACAATTAATGAATACCGATTTTTTTATAGCTATTCCAAAAGGTAAAAATAAAAATTGGAAAGAGCGGGCTGAAAAATGGTTGCAGTACGTAGCAAAAGAATGGTCAAGGTTTCTACCTAATAATGAGTTGTCACTATTAAATGAATTAAAGATTGGCGAGACATTGCAACTAAGCACGTCACTTTATGATTGTTTACAACGAGCAAATCAATATTATCTTCAATCCAATGGATTATTCTCACCCTATTTGAAGTTGCAGCTGGAGCAGCAGGGCTACAATCAGTCGTTCCCATTTAAAGTGGCTAAGCATCAATCCTCAAATGTAAAGTCCATCTCAGGAAAGCCATTTCAGTTTTTAAGCAATCAGCAGGTAATGAAACTTACGAACCAGGAAATTGATTTAGGTGGATTTGCTAAAGGGTATGCCATAGAAACGCTGGCTAATTGGCTTGAAAATGAGGTTGCCCCTGATTACGGCATTATAGATGGTGGTGGTGATATGAAACTATGGTCTACAGGGGAGAAGATATGGAAGATTGGTGTGGCTGACCCTAAAATAATTGATAAAGAAATTAGCTATATCAATATTAGCACGGGAGCGATTGCCACTTCTAATCGAATTTTTAGAAGTTGGACACAAAATAATATTACGAAGAATCATCTATTGAATGGACGAACAGGTGAGGTTGCCAAAACAGATGTGTTGCAAGCGACGGTCGTAACATCTTCATTGTGTGATGCCGAAGTATGGGCAAAGCTTTGTTTCCTAATAGATGAAAGTGAGCAACAACAGTGGTTTGAAACAAATTGTCAACGAAATGCTCGGTTTATTGTCAAAGAAGGACAAGAAGGTTATTGGATGATGGCAAGGGGGAGAGAAGTTGTTAACTAGTACATGGGAATGGATTAGACTATTTGGATTTTTAGCCTATTTTTATTTTACAATCTCCATTGTTTTTGGGCTTTTAAGAAAATCACCATATGTAAAATCACATAAAAACTTAATTTATCAAATACATCAAAATGCAGGTTGGATGGGGTTGTTCACATTAATAGCCCATATGCTTGTATTAATGATTGACAGCTATAAGCCTTATAATGTAGTGGAAGTTTTGATTCCTTTTGCCGCCGACTATAAGTCAGTAGCCTCTAGTCTTGGCACAATTGCTTTTTATTGTTTTTTGATCGTGTTAATGACTTCAGATTTATGGATTAAAACAATGAGTCGATCTATATGGAAGAATATTCATATGCTTGTGTTACCTGCGTGGTTACTTTCACTTTGCCATGGCATCATCATTGGTACTGATACTGAAAATTTATTTGTACTAATTTTTTATGCGTTAACAGCCGGTTTCACTTTAGTTATATTGGTTTTGCGAAGAGTGAGCCAAGAGAGTTTGAAAAAGGACATTTCCCCGAAAAATAATACGTCTATCTAAGTGATAAAAGCATCAACTCTTCCTAGAAAAAGGGAAGGATTGATGCTTCTATTATTTCAAATTTTAAATACAATATGAAATGTTGTGCCTGTTCCTACTTTACTTGTAGCAAAAATTTTCCCATTGTGCTGTTCAACAATCGCTTTTGCTATTGACAGACCTAAACCAGTTCCGTTTCTTTGGCGTGCAGCATCGCTACGATAAAATCGTTCAAAGATTAAGGATAATTCATGCTCTGGTATACCAATTCCTTGATCGGTTAAAGCAATTTCAATAGAATCTCTTTCTTTTAAAAGGGTGAGTGTTATTTTCCCTTTTTTAGAGTACGAAATAGCATTTTCCAATAATATATAGAGTAGTTCTTGTATCTTTGCTGCATCTCCAAGTAGCTCTATATTTTCTTCAATTTGTGTTTCAAATTGTATTTCAGGAGGCATTAATTTGTGGAATTTTGCACTAACTTTTTCTAGCATTTTGGAGAGTGGTATAACACCTATATGCTGATTCCATTGTTGCTGATCATGGCGAGCTAAAAATAACAATTTCTCCAACAATTCTTTCATTAGTTGAGCTTCTTCTTTCATTTCATGAATTAATTCTTTGCCAAAAGGGCTTATATTTTTAGCTTCTTCTAGATCTAATATATCGAGCGAGCTATAAAAAATACTGAGTGGTGTGCGCAATTCATGAGAGGCATCTGAAACAAACTTTTTCTGTTTATCATATGACCATTGAATAGGGACCATTGCTTTACCTGCCATATAGTAACTAAGGAGTCCGATTAAGACTGTAGAAATACAAGTTAACAGAATAAGTAACTGAATGGTTTTTTTGAAAAAGTGTTGTTGTGAAGTAATGGATTTCCCTAAAATGATATATCCAACAACCTCATTACGTTCGTAAATAGGTTTTTTCAGAAGAAGGAAATGCTCATTTTGCCATTCGAAATGGAGCACTGTTTTTTCATTTGTCTTGCTTTTTGTAAAGACTTCCTCTAATTGTGTTTTCAGACCTTTATAGGACTCATCACCGTGAACAAATATATGGTTGTTTGTATAAATGTAATAGAAAAAATTACGGTTTGGATCATAGCTCAAATTTTCCTTGTCATGATCCTTGTATTCATAAAAATCATGTTTTTGTTTTGTATAGATGGATTCTAGTTCTTCTAACTGTTGAGTATCCATCAAATTTACGAGTGAAAAATAAAGAATGATGATGAAGAGAGAAAAAAACGAAAAGAAAATGGTGGCATATAATAATGATAATTTTTTTCTTGTTTTATTAAACACAGTAATCCCTCAGTTTATAGCCAATCCCTCTTACATTTTGAATATGCGATTTTTCATGGCTAGTATCAATTTTTTTTCGGACGAGTTTCACAAGTGCATCCAAGGAGTTATTTGAAACGTCAAAATCATAGCCCCATATGTAAATACATATTTGTTCTCTTGTAAGCACATGTCCCTTATTGATGAATAGGAATTCTAAGAGTGCAAACTCATTTTTAGTTAATTCAATTTCAGTATTATCGCGAAGGAAAACGCGAGAATCTATATTAAGTTGTAAATTTTCTACTTGGATGACTTGTTCGATTACTTTTTCTTTTCTTCGCAGTACTGCTCGAATTCTTGCTAAAAGTTCCTCCATCTTAAAAGGTTTTACTAAGTAATCATCTGCTCCACTATCTAAACCTTGAATAATATCAGAGGTATCATCTTTTGCAGTCAGCATCAAAATACCACCACTAAAACCTGTATCTCGAAGTTGTTTGCAAACCTCAAGACCACTCAACTGAGGCATCATCCAATCTAAAATTAATAAATCAAAGCTTTCGGAAAAGGTATGGTCGAGCGCGTCTAGTCCGTTATCCACTTCGATTACGTGGTGAAATTCCTTTCTAAGAATATATACGATATTTTTTCTTAAACGAGCATCATCTTCTGCAAGTAATATTTTCAAAGTTGTTTTCCCCCTGTAAATTATATTCAATATACTATACAACCCTAAAATGAATTTAAACTGAAAATTGTAGCTTTGAAAAAAAGATGCGATGCTTTTTTAAAAGTAGTGGAGGTTTGACCATTGGTAATCAATATGAGAGCCGCACGATCAAGATGTATCGTTGATTTTTGAAATTATGATTTGGGTAAATCTTTTATTTCTGTGCAATGTGCCAGCCAATAGGTTTTGATTCGGGCATTGATCTACTCCCTTAGTTGGTTGTGATAAAAGTATACTACGAATATCACAGCAAGCGGCATAAAACGGAAAGAGCAAAATGAATCACATAAAAATTATGACTGAACCTTGAAATAAATGAAAACACCTCTCTGATTAAGGAGGTGTTTTTACGAGAGGTATAGAGGGGTAATAATGGTTGTGGTTAATACTTTTAAATAATAATAATATTTTTCAATTTTTTCCTTTTGTACATCCTTGTAAAGCCTCAATAGAATATGCATCATGTGATTTTAAACACCATTAGCATAATTTTCCGTTTGTGTATAAGGTATTTCTTCATATGTAGGAGATAGAGATCAAGCGTGTAAAAAAACTTATTTTTGTTCTAACGTCTAACTACTTTTTCGTTAATTGGCACTCATTTCTGAGTCTGAACAAAAATGCAGAAGTTTGTTTTTATTTTAAACACGAACTAGTAAACAGTATATATGTACATAAGCTGAGTGGAGCTATTTTTATACTAAGTGTCTATACTGTTTAACCAATCAAATGTAAAATAAGTGATTCTTATGTATGAAATATGTAGATTTATCGAAAAAGGGACTTAAATAAACTAAACAGCTTGTATTCCTGTCAACATTATCGTTCTTTTTTTCTTCTGGTTAGAAGTAATTGATATAGAAAAATAATGGCCAAAAAAATTACTCCAAATAAATAAAACCAAAATATGGTTGTTTTTTCTCCCCAGTGAATACTTACTTGGCGTAAAAGAGCAATAAATAAGATTAGTAACGGGATAAGTATAGCTTTCCTATTAATCAAAATTGTTCACCACCTCTAATTTTCAATTTATGTTTCTGCATGCCTATCCAACTTTGAAACATTTTTTCAAATCTTAGCTAAAGTAAATGGAATCCCCTAAAAGCAAAGTGTTTCGCCATTTTAAACAAATGTCTATAACACCGATTACTAAAAGGGGATGATACAAATAAAAATTTAAATTCAATTACTTAGAACTATGTAATTAAATTATAATCAAAAAGTCAAAACTAAGTTTATTTTAGTTAGTCGTTACCTAACCATACTCCAACTACCCCACCTACTACGGCACCAGCAGCAATTCCCCAAGGTCCACCAAGTCTACCCACTTGAGCCCCTTTTTTTGCTCCTTGTACTAAAGCAACACCTGTCGCGCCAAGACCTGCACCTGTAGAAAAATTAAGAACAGAAGATGCAGCGCCCCCTCCACTAATCTGTAACTCATCATTAGACAATTCAATTAAATTTGCATCAAAACAATAGTCTCTCATGTATCGTGTTCTCCTTTACATTTATTTTTTATCAATCGCATACCCAATAATATAAGCAACAGCTCCGTAATGAGCTCCTACTACTGCTCCTGCCGGACCACCAACAAGGCCACCAACAGTAGCAAACCCTGCAGAAGTCTGAATTGTATTCCAGATTTCATTCTTCAGGCCCCCGCCATCTATTTCCATTAACTCTGCTTCAGATAGTTCGTTCATCCCTAACATATGTATTCACCACCTTTCTAGTAATCGGAATCTAATTAACATATATGTTTAAACATATATTATTTTTTTTGGGTCATATTTACAATTGTGTAATTCCGCAAAGTATCAATTGCGTAATCACACAGTTGATTACAGAATGTAGCTCTATTTAGGGGGGGAATTAACACCAATTTATTAGCATTCTTTATGTAATTTTTACCTGAATTTCGATTACCAATTTTAGAAATATAGCAAAATATTAAAATTGATAACAAAATTTTACTATTCCATTTTGTTGTTAGACGTTTATAATGAAATGTAAATATTTTAAAAGTGGGTGATGGGTGGAGTTGCTGTATCAAAAAAAAATACTTAAGGAAATGAAAGAAATAGTTTTATCGGAAGATTTCCATGAGTCTTTCAGAACTAACATTTTAAATTATATTGATGAAAAAAAAGATTCGCATATGATTTTTGGGCATCTCTGTATGATTCACTATCAAGAATTTGCCCAAGATGATAACTTGGAAATTATAAAGATAGCTGCCGCTATTGAACTAATAATTTTAAGCTTTGATATAATAGATGATTTACAAGACAATGATTCAGATAATATCTGGTGCAATGAACCTGCTTTTGCTATGAATGCAACTTTAGCCATGATTTTTTTAGCTATAAAGCTGATAAGTGAAAGTTCCTTTACTCATAAACAAATAGCTGTAGGTGTTTTAAACGATTTTGTCTTAAGAAGTATTAACGGACAACACTTAGATTTATTAAATAATTGTAGAGTTGAAGAAAGCTATATAGAAATGATTACTTTAAAATCTGGATCATTGACTGCCTTAAGTAGTCAATTAGGCACGGTTCTAGCGTTAGGTAAATATGAACCCTGTGTAGAAGAGTATTCAAGCTATATAGGTGTTATTCAACAAATAAAAAATGATATTGAGGATTTAAACATATGGAATAAGAAAAATGATTTGCTAAATAAAAAATTTTCCATACCCATTATTTTTTTATTTGAACAAAGTGAGGAGTATTCGAAAATTTTAACAGATTATTATTCAGGTACTACAGCATACTTAGATAATCAAATTTTTGAAGATGCTTTGATGAATAACGGAGCTATCCATTATACCGTTGCATTAAAAAATACGTTTAAATATAAAGCACTAGATTTATTAAAGATAATGCCATTTAGCAAAAAAAGTAGGCTATATTTAGAGAAATTAATGGAATGAGGGCTGTAATTTGAGAAAATTAATTCAGTATTTATTAGAAAATCCTAGTTTAATTGTTTCCTTAAAAGAAAACAAATTGTCATTAGTAGGTGTTACAACACGAGAGCAACAGGCTATTTTGGAAGCATTTAAAGAGCCTATCTATTTTAGAGGGCTTGGATGGCGCGGGGCAGTGGATGAAAATAAAATATAGTGCGTTTTTATTTACGATTATTAGCTATACATTAGCGATCGTATATATGTTGTCTATCAGTTTCAGATTTCCATTGATCGGCATTGAAGTCGAAAGAGTACATAATGATTGGGTCATAAAGAATTTTACCTATCCTGAGTGGGCAAACCTCAATGATGCAAAAAAAGGGGATACTATTTTAGAGGTAGATAATAAAGAAATAGAAACAGGAAAAGACACAAAAGAATATATGATAAGAAGTGCAAATAGTATCTTGTTAGAAGATTCACAGGGTAATTTAAAGACTATACAAATTAAGTATTCAGAGTTACCATATCAATTTCTGCATGCTTTCATTATTCCATTAGTTTATTTCTTTATCAATTTAACGTTAAGTATTTATTTATATATATATAAAAGAAAAACCTTTCAATCCTTGGGCATCTTTATTTTATTTATACTGACAGTTTCATTGACTTATAGCAGTGTGGGAGCTTCTACTCGATTAGATAGTTTAGGCATATTTATAATAAGCAATGGTTTAATATTAAGCTTAATTTTATTAATTCATTTTTTATGTAATTATCTTAAATCTTTAAGTATTCATTTCACTTTTATAGTGAATAAAATGATCTTATATGGATTTACTTGTATTGTTGGTTTATTGACGCTATGTGAGATGGTTAATCCTTTGATAAGACCATTCAATACAATCCTAATTTTAGTTATATTTTGTGTTCTAATACTTTATGCTATTTTTATAATGGGTATGTCTTACATAAGATATCGTAAGCAACAATTTTTGCTATTATTTTTATGTTTGATAGTACCATTCCTCCCGTTTGTGCTACTCTACGTTCTACCGATTCTTTTATTTAAACAATTTATCATATCATCTTCGGTTTGCGCTTTGTTTTTATTAGTTATCCCTATTTCTTTACTATTGGTGCAATTTCCTGAGCGGTTGTTTGATTTAGATTATCAAATTTCCAAGATCCGTAATTATAGTTTGTTTTCATTAACGTTAGCTGCTTTAATATGTACAGGGATTTATCTTACTATTCATATTTATTTAATGGATTTACTGTATATCTTTTTATTTGTGTTTATATTATTGGTAGTTGCACTCTATATTAAAGAAAAAATAGATTATGCTAATCGGAAGCTACTATATTCCCCTAAAGGAGATTATATTCACGTTGTCCATAAAACTATTGAACGCATTATAAAAGTGACAACAGTTGAAGAATTATTAGAGCGTTTTACAGAGGAACTATCACAACAATTAGCTGTTAGTAATATTACTATTTATATCTACTCTACAGTTGATGGAACAGTTATAAAGAATGATTTACCGTCTGTTCCTGTCTTTAATACTGATATTATTGAAAAAATAAGCTTAGGTGAGATAAAGAAAATAGGGGACCTTTATATAGGTTGTTTACATGAAACCTTAGATCAAAAATACATTCTTACGATTGGGGATAAAGATAAAGTTTATTTAAAAAGAGAAGAGTTATTATGCCTTGAACTGTTGATTATGTACATAAGTAACTTTATTGAAAATACGCAATTGGTTGAAGACTTAATCTACCAATTGAATACTTCTCAAAAACCAGGTAAGCCATATCCTCCATGGCTAAGGAAATTCGTTTGGATAAAGCTCGAAAACGAAAAATATCAGCTAGCTCAAGAGCTCCATGATACGATTCTTCAAGAACAAATCCATCTAATTAGAGAGATAGATAAATTTCAAGACAGGCAAGTACAAAAAGAAATACAACAACTCATTCAGCAGCATCGCGAAAATCTGGTTGAGCTTAATCACCAATTACGCTATTATTGTGGAAAATTGAAGCCACCACTACTAGAAAAGCAAGGTTTAAAGGCAGCATTAAATAAATTATTTGCAGAGACAGATCAGCGGGCGGATTTCGCTATGATTCTTGAAATTGAAGATGTAGAGTTAGCGAATGCTGATTATCCTTTACTCATTTATCGAACAGTACAAGAATTATTAAATAACGCAATAAAGCATTCACAAGCTACCTATGTGAAGATACAACTTATCTCTACACTATATGGCTTTGAGCTGGTGTATTTGGATAATGGTATAGGCTGCGATTTGTCCGAAAGTGAACGGAAAAATTCTATGGGACTCCAAGGAATAATAGAGCGTATTTATGCTTATAACGGTTTTATCCAAATTGAGTCTGCTCCTGACGAAGGGATGCGCGTCCATATAAAAATAGAGGAAGGAGTTACTTATGATTAAACTACTTATAGTAGACGACCATCCTATGATTTTGGATGGCAGTAAAAAGCTTTTTAACGCCGTATCAGACATTTCAATTGATACATTAAATGATATAGAGTCATTTGCAGATGTTATTGAGAAAAAAGTGTATGATGTTTTTTTAATTGATGTTAATCTCGGTGCTTGCAGTGGTCTAACATTTGCTGAATTAGTGAAGGAAAAATATCCATCCTCAATTGTAATTTTATATACGGGTGATGATATTAAAGATTACTATTCCTTAATTATTGAAAAGAAAATTAATAATGTGATTTCGAAAACAGCAACAAAAGATCGGATATTAAAAACCATTTACGCAGCCATGAACAATGATATGTTACTTCCTGAAAACTTTATTGATTATGTTAATGATCGGTATTCAGGGAACTCTCTCAAAAAAATATTGCGCTTCAATAACAGAGAAAAAAGAATACTCGAGCTCGTAATGGAAGGATATACGAATCAGGCTATTGCGCTTGAACTGGGTGTAAAGCAACGGACAATTGAAAATAATTTAACACAAATCTATGCACTGTTAAATGTGGGGACACGTGCTGAAGCGGTAATAAAAGCGAAGGAGATGGGGTTGATTTGAAAATTAGGGAGAGTAGTATAACGCTTATACTGCTCTTTTTATCCATAACCTTTCGAACTTAAATACGAAAAACTCCTCATTATAAGTCTCTACCTATGGTAATCGTTATAGTTTTAAGTTTAAAGAATAGTTTTTCTTAAGTTGCTTTTTTATTTGAAGAAAAGCTTCTTTTGCTTTTGGTGATAATAACGAATAAAATCTACCTTCTTCAATTCCTGAAAGTGCCAATAATGTCCCTGCTGCTCCAGAAAAGGAGTCACCTAAAGGCTTATTGTTTAAGGGAGGATTTTGTGTTGAATTAATTACGGTAGAAATCGATCACCAGAAATTTCCATAACCAAAATATCTATTATAGAAGTTTATTTGGGTATAAATCCTGCGATATTATAATACTGAATTTCTAGTATATTCTTTAAAATTTATTAGACTACTGAAGCTTTTTATATTTTTTATAGATAAATACACTCGAAGTCAGACTGGAGAAAATTCCTAGAGAATGCATTATAATAAAAAATGGCTGTTGTTCAATAATAGCAATAATGGTTGCAAATATAAAAAAGACTAATAAGATTAGTAACCCAGTTAATGATTGTTTGATTATATTCATATAATAAAAATCTCCTTACAATAAAAGGGGGATAAGTGGTTACACTAATCTTCTTTTTAATTATCCGATTAAAATACGTAAATTAAGCCTCCAACAATCCCATCAACACCTCCTGCGCCTAATCTAACTTCTATTTCAGCACCACCAATAACAGTTGCACTAAATCCTGTCCAGTAGCCACCACCATCAAAAGCTAAAAGTTCAGTAAAATCGAGTTCCTTGAAATTACTGTTAATAACAAAATTCATTTTACATTACCTCTCATTGTACCAAGGCTTGCTCCTATAGCTCCGCCTACAATACCCCCTGGATCAGCAAGTCCGCCAAAGTAAGCTCCAATACTAGCACGCCGCCAACTTAAGAAAGGTAATTTGTTAATTCTTTCATTATTAATCTCAACCTTTTTAATATCTTTGAGGGCAAAAATATGTTTCTGTAAAACATTTGTCCCCCCTAAAAAAAATATATATATTCCTTTAAGATTAAACAATTGCGTGTTTACGCATTTGAATCATGAGTAATCACGCAATTGAAATCGTTTGTTCTTTTCCTTAATTATAGAAATATATATTCTTATGAGATATACACAGATAGTCATTATTTTTAATTATTGAATAGAGGGATAGAGTTAAATGTTTAAAAGATATGTTTGTGTAAAGCAGCATGATCAAAAGGATTGTGGTATCGCTTGTTTATCTACAATTTCAAAGCAATATGGATTAAAAATTCCTATTTCTAAATTAAGGGAAGTAGCAGGAACAGATAAACAAGGTACGAACGTTCTTGGTTTAATAAAAGCAGCTGAAGAACTAGGCTTTACTGCAAAAGCGGTTAAAGGAGACGCTAAGGCTCTTTTTCAGGAGTTCCCACTACCGGCGATTGCGCATTGTGTTATAGATGGAAAAATATTACATTATGTAGTTATACATAAAATTACTCAAAAAGAAGTAATTATTGCCGACCCTGCAAAAGGGATTGTGAAATATACACCTGAAGATTTCTTGCAAATATGGACAGGCGTTCTTGTCCTACTTGTGCCGTCAATTAAGTTTGAAAGAGGCGATGAAACACAAGGTCTTTTCGCACGTTTCTTCCATCTACTAAAACCACAAAAATGGCTATTTTTTCAAATATTTATTTGTTCTATATTGTATACATTACTTGGTATTGCAGGTGCATTTTATTTTCAATTACTAATCGATGATATTCTTGTTTTTAATTTAGAAAAGTCGTTACATATTATTTCTTTAGGCGTACTTTTACTTTACACATTCCAAATTATACTTGACGCATTTCGTAACTATTTATTGTTACATATTAGTCAAAAGTTCGATATTTCACTTATTCTAAATTATTATAGTCATGTCATAAATTTACCTATGAATTTTTTCAGTACAAGAAAGGTAGGGGAAATTATCTCTCGAATAATGGATGCGTCTAAAGTTCGGGAGGCATTATCAGGAGCAACTTTAACAATAGTACTAGATACCATGATGGTCATTGTTGGGGCTGTTATACTGTATACCCAAAGTGCCTTTTTATTTGGAATAACATTGGTTATGGTCCCTGTTTACATATTGATTGTATGGCTATTCAAAAAAACCTATGAAAATATTAATCGTAGAGAAATGGAAGAAAACGCCCAATTAAATGCTTATCTTGTAGAATCTCTTAATGGAGTCGAAACCATTAAAGCTTACAATGCCGAAAAAGCAACAAAAGATGAACTTGAAAAACGCTTTATTAAATTTTTAAAAAGTATTTTTAAGCACGGGCTAATTGATAACTATCAAAACTCTTTGAAAAATTATTTAGGTCTAGTAAGTGGAACGGTCATATTATGGGTAGGATCATATCAAGTTCTAAGAGGAAATATGACAGCGGGGCAGTTAATAGCCTTTAATGCATTATTAGCCTACTTTTTAACGCCATTGCAAAACTTAGTTAATTTGCAGCCGATGCTTCAGTCCGCTATTGTCGCTTCTCAAAGATTAGGAGAAATACTTGATTTAGAAACGGAAGAAGAGAAGCATAAAGGAAAAAGAATGGTTCCTCAACATCTAAAAGGCGATATAGATATACGAAATGTTGATTTTAGGTATGGCACAAGAAGTCTAATCTTAAAAGATATGAACCTTTCGATTGGTCAGGGGGAAAAGGTAGCTTTTGTTGGCGAAAGTGGCTCCGGAAAGACAACTTTAGCAAAGCTTCTATTAAATTTCTATCAGCCAGAAAAAGGTGAAATTTTGATTAATGGTAATAATATTCAAGATTTAGATTTTCATAAATTGCGTGAGAAAATTGCCTATGTTTCTCAAGAGAGTTTCTTTTTTAGCGGGACAATTGAAGAGAATTTGTCATTGGGGACAGATAATGATGTGACACTTGAGGATATTGTGAGTGCGGCAAAAATTGCGAAAGCCCATGATTTTATTAATACTCTACCTTTGCGTTATAGTACGGTTCTTGAGGAAAATGCATCTAATTTATCGGGCGGACAACGTCAACGTCTATCTATTGCAAGAGCAATTTTAAAAAGACCGGATATTCTTATACTGGATGAGGCTACAAGTAACCTGGATTCCATCACAGAGAAAGCCATTTCGGAGACCATCGATGACTATTGTTCTGGAATTACTACTATTATTATTGCGCATAGATTAAGCACGATTAAGAAGTGCGATAAGATTTGTGTGATTGAACAGGGGCAAATTATTGAATTAGGGACACATGAAGAATTACTGAATAGTAAAGGTAGATATTATGAACTTTGGAGAAATCAAATTGCTGGTGGAAATGAACAAATAGAGTTAGTTACTAGTTAAAAGGTGAAAATAGATGAGAATAAAAATAAGTAATTTAAATGAGTTAACTGATAGTCGGGAGATTTTAGAATCCAAGCCACATCCGTTCGTATCAATCTTTATTTCTATTTTGGTAGTTATATTAATATGTGCATTAGCTTGGAGTTACTTTGGTGAGATAGATACTGTTGCAAAAGCGAATGGCATAGTACGTCCAAATGAAAAAGTACATACAGTGCATTCTCCAATAATCGGTAAAGTTCAAGGGCTATATCTAAAAGAGGGCCAAAAAGTAAAAGAAGGAGATTTACTATTTTCTATAGAGCAAAAAGAAGTTTTAAAAGAATTGGGGAACAGAAAAACGGAATTAGGACAAATCGAGTCAGAATTAAACCTTCTGAACAAATACAAGGTGAGCATTCAACAAAGAAAGAATCAATTTTCCAAATCCGAGGATAGAGAATTAAAATACTTAAAATTAGTAGATCAATATATTGCGAATTATAAGCAACTAGAAATAGATTTTAAAAGTAGCTCTATGGATGTAGAACAGAAAAGAAATACGTTAGAGCAATCTAGCCAAATGACTGATATTAAGATACGAGAAAATGAAAGAACTTTCAAAGATGAAAAAACTAAGTATGAGGTAGAAAAAGGGGTACTAAAAAATAAAATTAATGAAGTAATGGTTGATTTAGATAACGAAAGAAAACTAAAAAAATCAATTATTACTAAACAAAATCATTTAGACCCAAGCGATTCAGTACGTAATTCTCAATTGGCTAATTATCAAAAAAAAATTGATCAATTAACTTTAATAATGAATGATAATGAAAAAATATATAAAAGATCTTTAGAGTTAGGTGAGCGTTTTGTTCCAAAGGCTCAGATTGAAAAGGAAAAAATGCAGTATGAAAACGCCTCTTTAGAATTAGAAAAATTTATTAATAACACAATCTTGGATATAGATACACATATCAATACTTTAGAAAAACAACTAAAACAAACGAAAATTGATATGGAAAACTTAGATAAAGTAACAGATTTAGTCATAAATAATGATGGACTAAACCTAGAAAAGCAACATTTAGCCGAGAGTATGCAAGATATAGACAACCAAAAAGGATTACTAAATGAGGGTGTACAAGTCACACTAAAAAAGTTTGAGCTAGATAAAGTTGTAGAAATAAATAGTCAAATTGAAGAGGCGGAGAAAAAGAAAAAAGCGATACAAGAAAATATTGAACAGCTAGAAATTTCCTCAAATAAAGGTGCAGTTAAAGCATCTACAAGTGGAACGATAAATGTTATTAAGGAAATTAATGTTGGAGAATTTCTTCAAGCTGGAGAACCAATTTTGTCTATAATTCCTGATCAAGAATCTCAATATAAAGTTACTTTAGCGGTACCTAATCAAGAAATAGGCAAAATAAAAATAGGTGACAAGGTTAATTTTCATTTTTCAGCTTTTCCAAAACAAAATTTTGGTTATTTATCAGGAGAAATTTCTTCAATTAGTCCAGATTCAGTGACGGGTGAAAATGGCTTGAGTTATTATACAGTGGAAGCATCTCTTACAAGTAAATCGCTTAGCAATAAAAAAGGAGAAAAAGGTGAAGTTAAGGTAGGTATGACAGCAGAAGCGTCTGTCATTACAGATTCTAAAAAAATTCTAAATTATCTTTTAGAGAAAGTTAATCTTATAGACTAGAGGTATAAAATATGAACTTAAAATCAATTGTACCTTATTTTTTGAGCATTGTATTATGTATGTTTTGCGTATCAACAGTAGCTCAAGCGAAAGAAACAGAAGATATAGAAACGATTACAATTGAAAAGGCAGTAGAATTAGCACTAAATAATCATGGGAATATAAAACTTTTAGAAACTAAAATTAAGGCGTTAAGTTCACAACACAAGAATATACAAGATGAATTAAAAGAGCTAGATAATATTCATAATCCAACTATAAGTTTACTTCCTACAGATCCTGAGTACTTTCTTCATCAGCATCCAGATTTTAACCAATTAGCAGAGGAAGAAAAAGAGGCGATTGGACAATTGATCGGTACACAAATTTTAATTAATACGACACTGAATCAATTATTAGAAGGCCAGGAGGTTATAAGAAATCAGGAGCTACAAGAAAAGATAAAAGTGCAACGCGAAGAATTGAATAATGCTGCTAAAGTAATAGATACTAATAAAAATAAAAATTATATCGGAATTGAAAAAACTAGGGAGGCTATTAAACAATATATCTCTCAAAAGTATATTAGCCTTTTATTACTTGAGACTGAAATTGATCAACTTAAGAAAGAAGTATCGTATATTCATATGGATATCGAAGATTTATTGATAATGAAAGAACAGGGGTTAACGAGCAACAAGGATGTTGAGAAAAAAGAGCGGGAAATTGAAAAATTAAACCAGCAGCTTGATGAAAAAGAAAGAGCCTATCGTTTTTATTTAGAGGAACTGAAATTGGAGATTGGGTTGCCCTATAATCGAATGCTTCAGCTGCAATCAATTGATAAAGAAATTAATAGATTACCAATAATGGAACTGGAAAGTAAAATGTATAAAATGTTCAATGTTCGAGAATTAGAAGAGGATATATTGTTAGCAGAGAAAAACTACAATAGTGCTGATTCTAATAAAACAAATTTAAAAGATTATTATTACCAAACATGGCAAATAGCTAAATATGAAAAAGATAATCTTGTAAAGGAATTAAAAGTAAAAATCAAAAAGTTTTACTTTGAACAAGAAGAAATGTTTTTACAAATGAATAATTTGCAGGAAACTAGAGCGTCTTTAATTGCAGATAAAAAGGATTTACAAATACAATTTAATGCTGGAGTAATTACTAGTGCAGAAGTGGAAAGAATAGATAGAGATATTCAGCGAATTGATTCACAAATTAAAATTTATAAATGCGAATACTATATGCTAAGTGAAAAGTATACACAGGCATTAAATGGATATTTTATGTAATTATTAACGTTATTGTAGGTTACTTTCAACTAGTATATAAAAATTTGATTAAACTCGTATAAAGGTAAATCATTTACCTTTATACGAGTTTTAACTTGGTGTAGCATTTTCTTTTTATTGGAATTACCTATCAGTCTCTTTCTTGGAAAATGCCTGAAGCATTTTTTTAATATCTTAATGCCGTAGCATTCATAATATCTTGAATAGAAGTTTGGTTGTAACCTTGTTTATTAAATAAACTTAGTGAAGTTTGGATAATAAGATCACGTATTTGATCTTCTTTATTCATTGAATTTCGTCCATTTTGCACAATGATAGAAGCAATTAATGCTTAACTTTAAAGTATGCCTTACTTACAGTTTAAATATTATTTTTATAAATTTAATCCAAATCTTTTTAGTTCAATGAAAATCCCTTCCAAGCCTTTTCCCTTTTTTGTTAGCGTATATTCCACGCGAGGGGGAACCTCAGGGTATACCTTTCTTTCTAATATTCCTTGGTCCTCTAGCAACTTAAGTCGGAGGGAAAGTGTTTTCGGGCTAATTCCATCCATTGATTTCAATAGGTCACTAAAGCGCATCGTTCCTTCTATAAGCAGATCACGAATAATCAAAAATGTCCATTTAGTCCCAATCACATCCAGCGTTTTAGCAATGGGACAAGTCTCACCTGGAGTTCCTTTGGTCAACACGACTGGCTCAATCACATTCATCAGAAGCAGCCTCCTAAAATTTCTTTATCTAATTCACCCTATACTACCACAATAGTATCCTTTTAGAAACTTTATATAATAAATATCACTACTTCCATAAATGAAGTTACTGTATATATAATAGCGTTGTGGCTGGATTGAAGAGGTGATCTTAATGAGACTTCTGATACCCATTAAAAATTAATGCTTGATATACACATGCAAGAGAAATTAAATGTTTAATTTACCATTGGTAAATATAGGGGGTAAAAACATGTTAAAAGATAAAAAGATTGTCATTATTGGTGGGAGCTCAGGAATTGGCTTGGAATCTGCGAAACAACTAATAGCCGAAGGTGCTGAAGTAATCATTGCAAGCCGATCTGAAGATAAATTACGGAATGCAAAAGAGCAATTGGGGGCGAAGGCTATAGCTTACATACTAGATACAACACAAGAACAGCAAGTTGTGTCTTTCTTTGAAAAAGTTGGTCCGTTCGATCATCTCGTAGTAAGCGCAGCAGAAACATCCGGTGGCTCATTTCTCCAAACAAGTACAGCTCAAGCTCGACAGTTGTTTGAAAACAAATTTTGGGGGCAATATTATGCAGCTAAATACGGCGCGTTAAACATTTTACCAAACGGTTCCATTACTTTGTTTTCTGGGGTTGTAGCCTATAAGTCTATGATTGGTTCAGCAAATCTAGGTGCAGTCAATGCAGCTGTTTCAAATCTGGGTCAAACTTTGGCATTAGAACTTGCTCCGATTCGAGTGAATATTATTTCACCAGGTATCATTGATACACCTTCTCGTAATAAAATGCCAGAAGAAGTACGTAATAATTTCTATGCTTCTGTTGAAAACAAACTTCCAGTGAAACGTATAGGGAGGGCTGAAGATGTTGCACAAAGCGTATTATACGTACTAAAAAATAGTTTCGTGACCGGAACCATTCTTCATGTAGAAGGAGGACACATTTTAGCTTAAGTCCGTAACTAAATGAAAAAATGCATACGGGTTTAAGAAATGTTCAGATACTAATACTATTAAAAGGGAAAAGCTTCAATTTCATAAACAAAAGTATGTGAGATTAAACAAATATAGCCTAGTAACCTTAGGCTTCATTTAAAAGGCAAATTTAATGATGTAGAATAAGAATTGCTTATGACCAAAGAAGTGATAAACAGGTTTTTTCTATTTTGAACAATATCTTGGAATATAGTATGTAATTTTTGGTATAATTACATATAAATATATTAAGGAGTGTACTATATGAAAAAACTACTTATCATAACAAGTTATTTAGGCTTTTTTATATTAGGAGGTTTAACCTTCACCTACCTTTCAACAACAGACGCAGCAAGCAGTTTGAAAAAAATAAATGTTTATCAAGATACGATTCATTACTATGTAGATAAGGTGGAAAAAAAGCCACAAGAGGGTCAATCTGGCTTTATTTATGAAGGAACTACCTATGTTCCGATGCGATTTATTGCTGAATCATTAGGAAAAAATGTGACATGGGATGGAAAATCAAAATCCGTTTATATTGG
This sequence comes from Lysinibacillus sp. VIII_CA, assembly GCF_049943995.1. NCBI lineage: Bacteria > Bacillati > Bacillota > Bacilli > Caryophanales > Bacillaceae > Lysinibacillus > Lysinibacillus sp. VIII_CA. The sequence continues at coordinate 224,291 of NZ_JBNFXM010000005.1, read as the reverse complement.
TGATGTTCCTAAATTCATCTCTTTAAAAGATGTAAAACCTATTGGGAGTGATGAAGATCACTTCTTCCATAACCCGAGCTCTATTGTTATTAGTACTGGAGAAAAGTTTGAACAATCCTATCAACTAGGAGGTTTCCACGGTGGAGGGGCTGTACAAGATCATACAGTTGAATACTTAGTTAATGGAAAGTATAAGACATTTGAAACATCTCTAACGCCTGTTAAAAAGCTAGCAGCGGGCTCATTCGGCATAGGCTATATGAAAATTTACGCGGATAATAAATTGATCTATGATAGTGGATCAATAAAAGAAAAGGTAAAGGTTAATGTTAATTTAGACGGTGCTTCAAAAGTGAAGTTTGAAATGGAAGGCAGTGGCCTTGGTATATTAGACCCTAAATTTACGCAATAAGCTTTAATTTAAAGGCGATGACAAGAATGTGTGTCATCGTCTTATTTAATGGGGTGAATATTGTTTAACATTGATCTTGAATAACTATAGCGACATAATTAAGAGTCCATACATTTATGTAAATATTTTCACATTTACATATAAAATAGTTGGTATATTTATGGTATAATTTCAAACGTTGTAGTTAAGGAAGAAGAAAAGGGAGAGAAAATCTTATGATAAAAAAGATCATGAAACGTACAAGCGCTATTTTGCTTGGTGCTTCATTGATGCTAACAACGGTTGTACCTGTGATTCATGCGGAGGAGCAGTCACTGCCTCTAACACCGTCAATTAGTGAGTGGGCAATATCAACATTAAATGAGGGTGAAAAATACGGAATCTACCCAATGGAATGGTATTTTGATGGTTTCCTTCAAGAAATTCCGGTAGATAAAGTAAATGAACTACTAGCTTTAACAGAAAAGAAAATTGCATCTCTAGGCTTAGAAGAAAACAAACAATATAAACCAGTGAGTGTGAAGAACGATAACACACGTGGGGATATTGTAAAACGTTTATATAATATTGTAGCGCGCTATGATTTATCTGTGGGTAAAGATCCTATTCAATTTATGAAAGAGCATAATATTTTACAAGGCTCTTCAAACGGATTGCAACTGGAGAACAAGGCAACGACACAACAAGCTGTTATATTAGCTGTGCGTTTCATTCAGAGTACATATGCGCTTGCAGAGCAAGGTTCGAACGGAGTAGCTTGGGTTGTCGAGGATGAGGATACACTTGTATATTTACTAGGTTCTATTCATCTAGGAACACCAGACTTATATCCATTTAATAAAAAGCTAGTAAAGGCATTCAATGAGTCGGATGCGCTATTAGTAGAGGCGAATATCTTGGATACGAAAGCACTCGAATACTATGCAGAAAAAGCAATGTATACAGATGGTAAAACACTAAAAGATACGGTTGCACCAGAAACATACGCGAAGCTTGAACAAGTCGCTAAGCTTTACAATCTTCCAATGGAGGAACTGACAGTGCAAAAGCCATGGATGCTTTCTAACGCATTATCAATGCTGGCAATGGACGATTCCTTTGGAATGACACCACAAGAAATGGCAATGCATGGGATTGATATATACTTTTTATTGAACGCACAGTTACAGCAAAAGCCAGTGATTGAATTAGAAGGTACAAGAGCACAGGTTGATATGTTTGAAGCATTATCCCCAGAGGCACAGGAGGAATCATTAGTTGCTGTGTTGGATAATATCATAAATCCATCTGAAGAAAATCAATCCGAAATGCTTCAAGAATGGTTTACAAGCTGGCAGCAAGGGAATGTTGAAGAATTCGCAAAAAGCTTCCAAGCAATGGAGGGTACATCATCTGAGTTCAATGAAATGCTTTTCGGTTTACGTGATGAGCAAATGGCCAAGAAGATCATGAATGTACTGGAAGAGAAAAAAGGGACGTACTTCGTTGTTGTGGGATCAGGACATTTCCTAGTAGATAAAAATATTCGTTATCATTTGGAGAAAAACGGATACAAGGTAAAGCCGTTTTATCAATAAAATTTGAAAAGGCTACCCAAAGCTATGAATTTAGCTAGGGTTGCCTTTTTTTTAGTTGCACCCATAATATCCTAACCCAATGATATAATCTAAAGCTAAAAAACAGAGGGTTTTAGATATCCTATCATAAACACTATTGCTACCTGTTTTTATTGTGAGGTTAATTGAATTACATAACAAGAAAGTTCTAAAAAAGATGAACCATTTCTAATAGTCATTTGTTTATAAAGTAGAACAGTCAGAAAGGAGTGACTCAGATTGACAGAACGAGAATTATTTGATTCATACAATAAGGATGTATACCGTACCTGTTACTACATGCTAAGAAATGCACAAGATGCAGAGGATCTCTGCCATGATGTATTTGTTACCGTGTTCCGTCAGGATTGGAAAAGCATTGAGCATATACGTGCTTGGATTATGCGCATTGCGATGAACCAATGCTTAAACTTGTTAAAAAGAAAGCAGGCTCAATTGAAAAAACAAGGTCAGGTTCAACTTCTCCATGAGCAGAATACGGCATTGGTCAAGTCCGTAGACACTATTGTCATGGAGAAGGTAGCTGGGGAGGAATGGGAGGAATTGCTCAAGCAGCTGCCAGAAAAGCTCATGGCCGTTGTCACCCTTCGTTTTATCGGTGAGTTGTCGTTAGTAGAAATCGCAGAAGCGTTAAAAATTCCTGTAGGTACAGTGAAGTCGAGGCTGCATAAAGCATTAAAAATAATGCGCAAAAAACTGGAACAAAACCAAAATCTATGGTTGAAGGGAGAGAATCAATTTGGAACGCACTGAACAGAAGCTGAAAAAATTGATGAAGGCAGATCATAATATGGTCTACCCTGACTTTGAACAAATGTGGAGCTCTATTGAACAAGATGAGTTAAAGATGGCTGAAGGTGAAACGATTGAACAACGCCCCCGCAGAAGAAAGAAATTCGCTTTGGTGGCTGGACTAGCTGTCGCGCTCATGGCCACGCCAGTTTATGCAGCTCTGAATTATGATTGGTCAAACATTCTTTCATATAGAGCTGGTATTCAATCGGCATTAGCACAAGGCTTAGGTCAGACGATTGAGCAATCCATTACGAAGGACGGATTTACGTTAACGGTACACACGGCGTTTATAGATGATAATAGAACTTCTTTACTGTATAGCCTGAAACCTAACACCTCTTGGGATGGAAATGATGTAAGATTTGATCAGATTGGATTAAAAGATTCAGAGGGGAACTTTATTGAGGGAGTGTATTTACAGGATTGGAACGAAGAACTTGGTATGTTCCAAGGTATATTTGAGGCAGAATGGGTGGCAAAAGACCAGACGACTAATATTGATTTTACGATAGAAGGAATTCAAATCATCGATGTTGGAAAGCAGTCTATCAACTATGATCCTAACAACTTTAATACTCAAGTCTTACCTATTCACAAGGATGGCATTGATAGTGTAACCTTACATTCCTTTGAACATTCAAAAGGGAAAGTACTACTTCAATCAACGGTTACATTTACAGATCCTGATATGCAGGATAAAGGGATTTTTATAGAGGCTATGAATGTAAAAGATAATTCCATCCAAAAATCTGAAACTTTTAGTTTCCACCCTCCAGGGGAAGTTACAGAGAGATACTTGAGTCAGCAAATATTTAAATCGGATGTGTTACAGGCTGAAGGCGCAAAATTCCAGCTTACTTATGATTACATCACAGAGACCAAAGAGAGTACCTGGAATATTAATATGGACCTATCAAAAAAACACTTGGAAAATGGGTCATTTAAACAAGTACTAAATATTCCATTGGACAATGAAATTGCTGTTGGGGCTAAAATCCATGAAATAAAAGTGACCCCGACTCAAGTACGATTGATTTTTACATCCAAAGATAAAGAGACATACATCCGTGTGCCTTACAATGACTATTACCTTGATGTAGGTGGAACACTATTAAAAGGAAGATTAAATTTAGAAGCAAACAGAACGGAACTTCATTTTGAAATGGTAGGTCTGAATGCTACTGCCTTAGCCAATCAACCTGTAACGCTTGTTGCGAAGGAACGAGTTAATGAGTTCGAAGGGGATAGTCAACCAGTTCGACTGACTAATATATCGGACAAACCTCAAACTAAAACGTCTAGTATTGGTGGATATCCTATCACATGGACATATTATAAGAAAGACAATTACTTCTATGTGGAGTCTTCTAGTACAAATCCATCGTTCGGTGGAGTTGGGCAAACATATTACTTGGATAATAATGAAAGAGTCGGTGGAATACCGCGCATACGCTTGGATCATAATAAAATAATAGACGAGTATGATAATTTCAATAAAAAAGACATTGATATTTATATTTGGAAGTACGCAACTCTCCAACCTGATGAAGAACTCCGTATACCTCTAAGAATAGGAGAATAAGGATGAAAATCACCCCATCTATTTGGACAATCAAAACTCAAATAGATGGGGTTTTTTACTCATTATGTCCATAATTGCTTTACTTACAATAATATTTAATATATAGTTAAGTTAACTTAACTAAATTATTAAATAGGAGAATCATTGTATGCCCTCTATTGAAAAACAAAAGTCCATTGCCTATAAATTGGGTATCGGGATTATTATTTTTTCACTTTCGTTGTGGTTAATTCCAATTATTACACCATTCACACCTATTCCTACGAAAGTAAAAGCAGGTATTATTCCAGGCAGCATCATTGTAGCTGAAATCTTATTTTGGTTGGGCGCTTTACTTGTCGGGAAAGAAGTAGCTAACAAATTTAAAGGCTATCTTAATCCTAAAAAATGGCGTGAAAAAGGTGATACTCAAAAAAATGAAGACTAATCATGTAGCAGAGCAAATTAATCAAACGATTGAAGATATTTGGATTGTTCTTGAGAAAATGGAAAGAGACTATACTAAGTTCAATTTAAATAATCAGCAAGCGGTCCTTTTGGCATTAGTGATTCGTCACCCTTCCATTTCACCATCAGAAATAGCCGAGAAAATGACGATTACCAAAAGTGCCGTGAGCCAGCAGATAGCAAAGCTTGAAAAGGATGGCTATATTATAAAAAAGCAGCATGCCAAGGATAAACGTGGCTTTTCAATTGAATTAGGTGAAAAAGGGTTGCTGTATAAACAGGAAAGTGAAGCTTTTAATCAAGTAATCACTGAGAAATATCAAGCGCAGCTATCGGATGAGGATTTGGCGAATGTGCTAGAGGCACTAGAAATGTTAAAAAAAGCGCTACTGTGAAATTATGTAAATAATTAGATGTTTAACTTATTTAAATGCCTATAGTATCCCTAAACATAAAAGGGGGAATACATATGACAATCTACTTTGTCCAATCGTACACAACCAAACATCATCATAGTCAGTAGTCTTGCTATCTTTATTATTTAATTAATATTGAATAGGAAGACTTTTTCTCATGTAATCGTATAAATAAAGCTGATGGAGAGCTTTATCGAATACGGTTTTTTTATTTGTCAAAAAATGAGGAGGCAAAAGTGATGAAAAAAATGGATTACCAAAATGTACGTGGTACACAAGATTATTTACCTGAGCATGAGGTTACTAGGCGCACTTTAAAAGACACGCTTATGGCTGTAAGCAGATTGAGACACCTATACTTGATTTTCAATTTAAACGTAAAAGCATGTAGTCATTCATTTGGCTATATGCTTTTATTTTTATTTCACAAAAAGGAAAATTTTACTTGCATATTTGTATCGATGTGTATATATTGTATATAAAGTATATATACAATATTTCAAGAAGAGGGATTTGCATGCAAATTATTATTTCGAACAGTTCTAAAGAGCCTATTTATGAGCAGATCTATGCACAGATTAAAAAGCTTATTCTAACAGGGCAATTACAAGAAGGTCAGCCATTACCTTCTATGCGCCAACTTGCAAAAGATTTAGAGATTAGTGTCATTACGACGAAGCGGGCATATGAGGAGCTTGAAAAAAATGGCTATATTTACTCTATTGTTGGGAAAGGCTCATTCATCTCTGAACAAAATTCAGAAATGATGAAGGAAAGAAAAATGAAGGCCATTGAGGAAAAACTGTTGGTGGCGATTCAAAATGCGAAGGAAATGGATATTAGTTTGGCGGAGTTAAAGGCTATGCTTACTTTATTGTATACGGAGGATGAATAAATGGAAAATGTTATTGAATTACAGCATATACAAAAGTCCTTTAATGGTTTTCAAATAAAGGATTTTTCAATCCACGTTAAAAAAGGGTTTGTTACAGGGTTTATTGGAGGAAATGGTGCAGGAAAATCAACGACCATTAAAATGATTATGAATTTATTGCAGCAGGATAGTGGGACTATTTCTATTTTTGGTAAAACTTATGATAAACACGAAAAGGAAATAAAGGAACGTATCGGTTTTGTTTATGATGAGAATATATTTTATGAAAATATCACACTCAAGGATATGAAAAGGATTATTAAACCTGCCTATAAAAGATGGGATGATGAGGCATTTCAGCATTATGTGGAACAGTTTGAGTTGCCCTTGAACAAAAATATGAAGACCTTTTCGAAAGGGATGAAAATGAAAGCATCATTAGCCATCGCGTTAGCACATCACGCTGAGTTAATCATAATGGATGAACCAACATCTGGCCTTGACCCTATTTTTCGCAGAGAATTACTCAATATTTTACATGAGTTAATGCAAGATGAGGACAAAACTATATTTTTCTCCACACATATTACTACAGATTTAGATCGTATCGCAGATTATATAACGTTTATTCATAATGGCGAGCATATTTTTACAAAGGAGTTTTACAAAATTCAAGAGGAATACGCTATTGTTAAAGGAACCTTGGATTTATTAGATCGTGAAACGGAGCAGGAATTCGTCTCCCTTCGTAAAACAAACAGGGGTTTTGAAGCATTAACAACCAATAAACATCGGGTAGCTACTATATTTGGCGATACAGTTGTGATTGAAAAGCCTACGCTTGAAGACATTATGTATTATACAAAGAAAGGATGGTAAGGATATGTTGAATCTTATTCTAAAAGATATATTAATTCAAAAAAACATTCTAATCATTTACATAGCAACGATTATTCTTTATTTAATGGTCAATGTTCCATCAGTATATATAGTATTTATATATAGTATCGTATTTGTTTTAAGTGCTTTTTCGAATGATGAAAAAGATAATGCTAATATTTTACTCAATTCATTACCTTATACAAGGAGAGAAATTGTTAGTTCAAAATATATTGGAGCTTTAATTTTTACAGGGCTTTTTATGTGTTATACGTATTTGTTCGACTTTCTTTTAAATGGGAAACAGGTAGCTGTATTGTGGAAAGAAATATTGCTGATTATGGGCCTCGTTATGATTGTCATTTCTTTTATCCTGCCGATTTCCTATAAATTTAAAACAAAGTATTTAACTATTGCTATTATGGGGTTATTGGGTGTTTATATGGTGATCATCAATTATTTTGTCCCTAACTTAAATAAACAAATAACAACTGTTGTGCAAAATTTCATGACTGTACAGGAAATACAACTATACCTTATTGTCTCATTACTAATCGTTCTAATATATATAGGCTCATGGATGCTCTCGGTAAGGATATATAAGCGCAAGGCATTTTAAAAGAAAACGGCCGGTCCCATATAAGGTGGGACTCGAGCCGTTTTTGTCATTTGAAAGCTAACTTCCATACTAGCATGTTGATGAAAAAAAGCACTATGAAATAAATAGTCGGTCCGAATGCCGCTTGACTAACAATTAAATAGTGGAGACCTGCCAGCATAGCTAAAGGGATAAACAATAAAACAGTTTTCCAGCCTTGAGCATCTCCAACCTCATCATATGGTTTGGTAAAAGGTATTTTATTGCTCATCATCAAGAAACAAAATAGTGTATATAACCAGCTTGTCACTAAAACTACTAGTAGATCTGGGATAATTCGAATACCGTAAATATAGCTAAAGACCAAACTTAGTACTAAAAATAGTGGGACATACAATTTGATTAAAAAAGCCTTTAAACTGCCTTTTTGTAAATTCGTATAATCTTTTAATGGAAGTATCTTATAAATCCATGCAGCTTTATATTTAGCCGAATGACCAAGTAAAAGTACTGCAGCTGGAATAATCATCATACTAAAATAAATATTTAAGTAGCTCATACTAGTAGCGTAATCAATCTTTTCGGATCCGCTAAAGGTAAATATAAAAATAAATGGGATAATAAATGAAAAACCTAATGAAGGGTAAACTTTGAGCTTAAACTCTCGTTCTTGTTTCATCATAAGAGAGGCGAAACGAAAGAATGCTCTTTCTTCATGTGTTCTACATAGCATTGCTAATAAATACGTCTTCAGTCGATTGTGCTTCTCTTTTTTTGATTTACTTGTACTTAATAATTTTTGAAGGTTACGTTCAAAGGTTGGAATGAGTTTAATATATAAGCCAATCGAAAGTATCGGTATGATTACGGCAAAGATGCTGTATAGTATTGTTAATAAAGAAGTATCACCATTTAGTAATAAGTCAAAGGGCGCTGCGAACCACATCGGTATTAGGAAGAGACTCCACCAATGAAATGACACTGTCATATCCAAATCAACGAATTCAAAGGATCGAATGAGAACCTGATAGCCGATCATGAGCATTAACGACAAGGCAATTTGTACATAGTTAATCATATCCTTCAGCTTTTCACCATCAAAGAAGCGTAAAATGGCAATATATAAAATGGCAGTGATCGCTACAATAAACAAATTAATTAATATAATCTCTAGAACGGTTAAAAGGAAAAATACAATTCCTTGCGTAAAAAGGCTGACAAGTAAAGGGATACCTGTTAAGGCAATCGTTAAATAGAATAAGTAAATGAAAATATGCATAAATTTTGCAGCGTTAATGGTTCTAGCAGAAATTGGCTTAGTTGATAGTATACTTTTATCTCGTACATCTAATAGTACTGAGGAAAAGTCAGAAATCAATGAAGTCATAATTAAAAAAATGATCATGGCAAACGCAATGCTCATTTGAAATAGAAAATTTTGACCAAACCCCATGAGTGGAATAAGAATAAGGCCGAATAAAACATAAATCCATAGCGATTTAATATAGCCATATTTTTGATTGTCCTTCTTTTTGTTCTGGTTAAATAGTGTGGGTACTTTACGTTCATCCATCGTTAATTTGATATGAAGAATTTTTCTCATTAGGTCATAATCAATGCCCATTTTTACAAAGAGCCAGCGGAATAAATCAAGCAATTGGAGTGTTTTAAAATCGGTCATGATTGTACTCCTCGAACGATGGATACAAATTTTTCACCAATTTCCTGATGCTCATGAAATCCTGTTAATTGATTAAAGATCCTTTCTAGCGTTCCCTCAGTGTTACCGGCTTGTAATTGCGCAAATGTACCGTCCGCTGCTATGTTGCCATCATATAGCAGGATGATGCGACTACTGATCTTTTCCACGACATCCATAATATGAGATGAGTAAAATATTGTTTTTCCATTGGCTGCAAGCTGTGTTAAAATCTCTTTAAAAATCATTACACTGTTTGCATCTAAACCATTGATCGGTTCATCTAAAAATAGTAAGTCTGGATTATGTATAAGACTAGCAATGATTAATAGTTTTTGTCGCATGCCCTTCGAATACGAGGAAATTCTAGAATGGTATGCCTCACCCACTCCAAACAATTCCATGAGCGATTTCGATTTGTTAGCTGCTTCCTCTAGCTCTAGCCCATATAACTGACCGATAAAGGTTAAATATTCATAGCCTGTCAAATTGTCATATACATCCGCAATTTCTGGAACGTAACCAATTCTCCGCTTATAGTCTATTTGATCTTGCCCAATACTTTTGCCAAAGAGCTTAATTTCACCGCCATAATCACCTTCAAGTCCCAAAATAATTTTAACAGTCGTGCTTTTGCCAGCACCATTAGGACCAATATATCCGATAATTTCTCCTCTAGCTGCATGAAGGTTTACACCTTTTAATATTTCCTTATTTCCATAACTTTTCGTTAAATTTGTAATCGTTAAAATGTCTTCCAATTTCGTGCACCTCCATATTATAGAAAAAATATCCATTAATACACTATAACATATAAAAAGAAAATATATTCCTATTGGGAATGGTCCATTGTTGACCTAATGGTCCATGAAGGAAGGTTAGTGTCTTTTCGTCTAGGCGAATCATTTTTAAATCAATCACTATGTCCCTTATCATGTTAACAGTGTGAAAGACCGTTACCACGTTTGATAAGGTTGACATTTTTAAAATAAGATAGAAAGAAGAACAACCACTATAATAGGAAATTACATGATGAGTGGACCTTTTGAGTTCGCTCTCGTTGTGCAAGAATGAAGCAAGGGGGTCAGGGATTGTTTAATGATTTTAAGATGGTGGATGATCGTCCTGTTTATGTGCAATTGAAGGATTATGTTCAAGACATGATTGTCAAAGGGCATCTGTTAGAACATCAAAAGCTTCCATCTACCCGTGAACTTAGTAAGCTATTAGCAGTTAGCAGAAATACAGTGTTAAATGCATATGCCGAGCTAGAGCAAGATGGCATCATTTATGCAGTGAAGGGAAAAGGCAACTTTGTAGGTAAGGTTACTACTTTGAAAACGTCCACTATCGAACTTGATTGGAAGAATAGGCTTAATACTGCAACTTTGTTAGCTGATGAAATCGATTTAGTACGACAAGATATAAAGTGGCAAAAAGGAATGATCTCCTTTACCAGCATTGCTCCAGAAGAAAAGCTTTTTGATGTAGAAAATTTTAAAAGGGCTTTTCTTACACGGATGTCTCTTGAAGGCGATATTGTGCTGAATTATGGCTATGCAAAAGGGTATAAGCCTTTAATCGATTATCTCCTTCATTATATGGAAATGAAGGGCGTAGATATTTCTAATAAAGATATTTTAATTACTAACGGCTTTACGGAGGGATTAGATATTCTATTATCCTCAATAGCCAAAAAATCTGGACGTGTACTATGTGAAAACCCTACACACCACGCGGCATTGAAGCTTTTTCGTTTACATGGGCTAGATATACATGGCATTGATATGAGAGATGATGGGATTGACATGGGGCAGGTGGAAAAAACGTTAGCCGAAATGGATTATGATTTTGCCTATCTTATTCCGTCCTATCATAATCCAACAGGAATTGTCACTTCTTCTGAGAAGAGGAATGCTATCTTTCAGCTTTTTTCCAACTTTGAAATACCTATTGTAGAAGATGGCTTTAATGAGGAATTAAGGTATTCAAGCTCTCATTTGGCGCCACTCATCGCTTTTAGTGGGTCAGGTAATAACATTGTCTACATTGGCAGCTTTTCTAAAATTCTTTTCCCAGGTTTACGTGTTGGCTGGATTTTAGCAGATAAGGCGTTAATTGCCAGCCTAGAAAGCATGAAAAGAGCGCGAACAATTCATACATCGACATTGGATCAGGCAGTGTTATATCAATATTTACAGGATGGTTATTTTGAAAAATATTTAAAGAAAGCAAGATCCGTTTACAAGAAAAAATATGAGCTTGCTCGTCAAGCCTCTATGCAATATATCCCTTTTTGCAAAATCAGAGGGGATGGAGGACTTCATCTCTTTATTGAACTAGAAGAGGGCATTGATGCTCGCGAATTATTAGAAAAATGTTATGACAAAGGCGTGGTGTTTTATCCAGGAGATGTATTTTACACAAATGGACTTGGTAGAAACACATTTCGCCTAGGGTTTTCACGGTTATCAGAAGAAAATATTGTTCGGGGTATTCAAATTATCGGTGATACATTAAGAAATGATAGAAGGGGTTGAAAAAATGCGAGTTGGCGTAATCATGGGTGGCACCTCCTCTGAAAAGCAGGTCTCGATGATGACAGGGAAGGAAATGGTAGCTCATTTAAATAAACAAAAATACGATGTTGTTGAAATCTTATTGGAAGACCATCAAGAGGTAATAGAAAAAGTGCAAGGTATCGATGTAGCTTTATTAGCATTACACGGTAAGTTTGGGGAGGATGGCACGATTCAAGGTGTGTTAGAAACATTGGGTATCCCTTATACAGGAAGCGGTCTTCTAGCAAGTAGTTTGTGCATGGATAAAAATATGGCCAAAAAAATACTGCGCTATGAAGGGATCGCAACACCAGATTGGATGCATCTCATAAGGGGAGAGGAGCTACTATTACAGGACATAGAGCTGATAGGTTATCCGCTTGTTGTTAAACCAAATGCTGGTGGCTCTAGTGTAGGTGTTCAAATTGTCCATGATCGAAATGCCTTATTGGCAGCTGTTTCAGAGGTATTTAAGTGGGATAACGAAATCATTATTGAGCAGTACATGATTGGTGACGAAATTACATGCCCAATCCTCAATGATAAGCTATTACCAGTCCTCTCAATCAAACATACGGCAGTATTTTTTGATTACCAGGCGAAATATGATGATGCTTCAACAATAGAGGAGCCTGTGGAACTCCCACTTGCTATTCATGACCGTGTGGCAAAGGCTGCGATGACCAGCTATAAGTCTTTAAAATGTAGTGTGTATGCTAGAGTAGATATGTTAATTAAAGAGGGCGTTCCCTATGTGTTGGAGGTTAATACATTACCTGGCATGACCCAAAATAGCCTGCTACCCAAAAGCGCCCTTGCCGCTGGAATAAGCTATTCTGCCCTATTAGATAGCATAATTGATAGCTCCTTACAAATTGATAATAGATAAATAGAAAAAACACCTTTTTGTTGTCACATCCAAAAGGTGTTTTGACTATCTTATGATTTTGCTAATTCAATAAAGCCTTCTCCAAAAACATCCCTTACATCATGAATGGCAATAAAGGCATCCTTGTCGACTTCTTTAACTATTTTTTTGAGCTTTACAACTTCTTGCTTACTAATGACGATATATAAAATTTCTTTTTGTTCCTTTGTATAATAGCCATGACCAGAAAGTACCGTAACGCCACGGTTCATGTAAGCAGTTACCTGTCCAGCAATGTCTTCAGGTTTTTTAGAGATGATTGTAATTGCTTTTTTAGGATTAACTCCTTCGATAACGAACTCCATCACCTTTGTACCAACATAAAGCATGATTATCGTTAACATTAATGCCTCTGCACCGATGATAAAATAAGATGAAAAAGCAACGATTAAATCAAAGAATAAAAGTCCATAGCTAATACTCCAACCAAGGTATTTGTTGGTGATTCTAGCTAAAATCGTAGAACCAGCAGTTGTACCTCCAACTCGAATAATTAAACCAATACCGACCCCAGCAAATACTCCACCAAAAATCGTATTAACGATAATTTCATTTGAGGAAATCGACCAAGATTCCGTTAAATGTAAGAATAAAGAATGGAATGAGACGGCAATAATCGTATAAATTGTTGTTTGTCTATTTAGAAATTTATAGCCAACTATTAGTAAAGCTGCATTCATAATAAAGCTGACAATACTCGGAGACCATCCGAAAAGATAATAGGCTATAATCGTTAAACCCGTTACGCCACCTTCACCCAAATCATTCGGAATAACAAATAAGTTAACTGCCAGGGCAAAGAGCAGTGATCCAAGCATAATCATTAAAATATCCATTACGTATTTTTTCATTCACATAACACCACCATATCAAATTAGATTTTTTCTTAAATCCATACTATATCAGGTTTTCACCAAATGATATACTTTTTTTGTAATGTTCATTTAGGATATATCGTCCTTTTTTTACATGTCTTTAGTCTGGAAGACCTTGACTAATTAGAAAAAATATTTATAATAGTCATAACACTTTTTGGGAGGGTTATTAAAAAATGACATATTCGTTGAGGCGACGTTGCCCTGATTTAAGCCAATAACTGAATTGGGTCAAAACGGTTTGTGAAGCCAGAGTATACGAGATAGTCTGTCCTTTTTTAATCATCTTCTATCATACAAGAAATAGATTAGCTCACGCCTTTATGTAGAGACATATTCTCTAAATATAGTCTAGTTACTTGGATTACAGGCAAATTGTCTGTGATTGGTTGCTTTATCCAATAAGGAGGAATAGATCATGCATATGCTATTATTCTTTTGATACGAGCTTGAACTAAAAGCTCGTATCGGTACCATAGCTATCGATACGAAATGATTCAATTTCGGGAGGTAGTCGTATGGAAAAAGTTTGCTTTGAATTAGATCGCCTAATTGTAAGTTATTTAGATAAAGAGATTTTAAACATTGAAAAATTGGCCATTCACCAATTTGATCGTATCGGTATCGTTGGGAAAAATGGCGCTGGGAAAAGTACATTAATGAAGATACTGGCTAGCAAGATTCAGCCCACAAGTGGGATAGTAAAAAGTCATGTACATTTCGGTTATTTTGAACAAATGGAAGCACCAATGCTCGTAGAGGCGGAGGGACAGTTATTAGGGAAATTAGCTATTCCATCAAATTCTGAGGGACTAAGTGGTGGAGAGCAAACGAGATTAAAGTTAGCACAATTATTCTCCTATTATAAGGAGGCACTGCTCATTGATGAGCCAACGACACATTTAGATCAAGAGGGTATTTCATTTCTAGTGGATGAATTGCGTTATTACTATGGTGCGCTCGTACTAATTAGCCATGATCGAGCGGTTCTGGATGAATTGGTCACAACAATTTGGGAGATTGATGGGGGCACAGTAAACATTTATTCGGGCAATTATAGTAATTATGCTTGGCAAAAGCAGCTGGAGCGAGATCAACAACGTCATGCGCATGACTTGTACTTGAAAGAAAGAAGTCGTCTTGAAAAAGCTGCTGAAGATAAAATGAAAAAGGCTGAAAAAAATACCCAAGCAGGTAACATGTCAAAAAGAGAAGCTCATGCAAAACCGAACCTTACGTTTATGACAAAGTCCAAAGGTACAAGTCAAAAAAACGTACAACGGGCAGCCAAGGCAATAGAACAGCGAATAGAGAAGCTTCAGAAAGTAGATGCGGTGCAGGTAGACAGAAAAATAGTTTTTCGACAATCGAAAGCTTTAGAACTGCACAATAAATTTCCGATTATAGCAGATCAATTCACGTTACACGTTCCGGAAAAAGCACTATTGGAAGAAGTAAACTTCCAAATACCATTGGGTAAAAAAATTGCGCTTACAGGTAGTAATGGTTGCGGAAAGAGTACATTATTACGATATATTGCAACTAATGGGGAGGGATTGACCATTTCTCCTAAGGCTAAAGTCGGCTATTTTAATCAAATGAGCTATCAATTTAAAAGTGAGGAAACAGTTCTCCAATTTTTAAAAAATCGCTCTGATTACGATGAAGGCTTTTTAAGAAATATTTTAAGTTCCATGCAATTTGTAGGAACTGATATACAAAAGAGTGTGAACTCATTAAGCGGTGGGGAAGCAATACGCCTCCAGCTATGTTATCTGTTTTTGGGAAACTATAATATACTGTTATTGGATGAGCCAACCAACTTCTTAGATATTCAAGCATTAGAAGCGCTAGAGCAATTTATAACGGCTTATGAGGGGACCGTAATCTTCGTGACCCATGATAAAAATTTTATCGAAAATGTAGCTGACATACAATTCACAATAAAGAATAATAAGATATTTTAAATGTAAGGGTGCGATTCTTTCAGCAGAAGAATCGTACTTTTTTTATTGAATTTATGTTCATAAGAAGAGTATATAAAAGCGTAAATATACTATAAAAAGGAATGATGATCGATATTCAAAACAGATATGTCAGCGAAATTTTGAACATTATAGGAATGTATAAGAAAATCATCAATTATTATATAATCTAACCTTCCTCTAACCTAGCAATCGATATACTTGGTCTGTAACTATTGTTACAAATCATTTTCTTGGAGGGATATTTATGAAATTAAGAGCATTAGGGGTAGGAACACTAGCATTAGGGTTATTAACAAGTGGTTTTTCATTTTCTGCATTAGCTTCTTCAAATGATGAGAATGAAAAAGGGGCACAATCAATCAAGGCTGATATGAAGATACTTAAGCCTGGAGAGAAAAAGGAGGTTCATAAAGGCTTGTTAATGAAAAAAACAAAAGTAGATGAAAAAGAATCAGTAAAAGTGAGCGTAAAAACATTTGAACCTGGTAAAATGCCAGCTATTCCTGAGGGTGCTGTGATGATGACAACTACAATAGTTGATGGCGGGGAAAAGGATAAGTAATGAAAAGAAGCTTGTTTTGATTTTTCAAAACAAGCTTCTTACTATGTAAAGGTAAAAGAGACAAGTGTTAGTTAATTTAAATTATTTTAAAAGCTAATTCAAGTAGGCTATTCTAGGACAAAGGAGTAGAACGTGTTTGTTAGAAAATTTATGAAACTAACGGTTCGTTAAAAAAGTCTGATTTTTAAAGGTGGATAGAACGGATGAAACTTTTATTGGTCGAAGATGAGGCTGTCTTATCCAGGATCATCTCTAAAGGGTTAAAGAAATCTGGCTATGCCGTTGATACAGCTTTTGATGGTAAGGAAGCATTAGAATTATTCGAAATCAATGAATATGACCTTATTATATTGGATTTAAACCTACCCAAAATGGATGGCATAGAGGTGTTAGAGCAGATTCGAGTTCAGAACGAGGATGTGAAAATACTTATCCTTTCAGCACGTTCAGCTATTCATGATAAAATAATGGGTCTTGATTGTGGAGCCAATGATTATTTAATAAAGCCCTTTGATTTTCAAGAGTTGGATGCGCGTATACGCAACTTATTAAGGCGGTCTTTTAGTCAAAAAAGTGCCATTATATCTTTTGAAAATATAACACTTGATAGCTCAAAGAAAATAGTTTTAGTGGATGGTGAGATGATACATGTTACCAAAAAGGAATATGCTATTTTAGAATATCTCATGCTACATCAAAATAAAGTAATTAGTTCAGAGGAGTTGATAGAGCATGTATGGGACAGTGAAACGGATTTATTTTCAAATTCACTCAAGTTCCATATCCATTCATTACGGAAAAAAATAGCAGATGTTTTGGGGGAAATAGAAGTGATTCAGACAATCCGAGGACAAGGTTATATCATTACAGAAAATGATAGAGGTTCCCATGAATAACTTATCATTAAGAATGAGACTAACACTTTTAACTGGCTGTATTTTTATAGTGGTTACCATTTTACTAACGCTATTATCGATTTATAGTGCTGAAGAGAAAATCGTTCAACCTATTACGTCATCGCTACTCAATCAAGAAAATAGTCTTCACAAGGAAATCATGGATGAGTCGGCAGTAGAAACCAAGATGAATCAGGATATCGTTGCTCAGATAAAGATTACGGATGTAAGAGAGGCGAAAAAGAAATTTATCAATCAGAGTGTCATTTGGATGTTAATTATTATTGTAGCAGGGATAGCTTCGATTTATGTAGTGGCTGGTCGGGCTTTAAAGCCAGTTCATGATCTTAGGCAAAAAATCGGAAATATAAGCGAACATAATTTATCTCAACGTATTGAACATATTTCTACTAAAGATGAAATGGGGGATCTTACAGTTTCATTTAATCACATGCTAGATCGCTTGGAAAAATCGTTTCTTTACCAAAAGGGCTTTGCCGCAAATGCAGCACATGAATTGAGAACGCCACTAACAACAATGATGGCAGGTATCCAGGTTTTAAAACTAGAAAAATCTCCGACAGTAGAAGATTATAAGGAAACGCTAGAGGTGACAGAGGAAGGTACACAAAGGCTCATCCAAGTGGTAAATGATCTTTTAGCATTAGCCTATGAACAAACGGAACATTTTACAGATGATATTGAGCTTAGAACAATGCTTGACACGATAACACAGGAATTACAGTCTTTATGTTTAGAAAAAAACATTACTATTTCTGTCAATATTGATGTTGAAACAATAAAGGGAAATCAAACATTACTCTATAGAGTTTTTTATAATATGATTGAAAATGCAATTAAGTACAATCATAAAAATGGAATGATTGAAGTTCGAGGGCGTGTTAAAAATGGAGCTACTCATATTTCAATTGAAGATTCAGGAATAGGGATACCAAAAGATCAGCTACATTATATTTTTGAGCCATTTTACCGTGTCGATCATTCCCGAGCTCGTGAGTTAGGTGGTTCGGGGTTAGGTTTATCTATTGTAAGAACAATCGTTGAAAAACATCAAGGTAAAATAAATGTTAACAGTACATTGAATGTCGGTACAAGATTTGAGGTCATTTTACCATTGTAAAGGTGCGATTCTACCATGAGGGGAATCGCATTTTTTTATTAAATTTTTAATAAAAGAGAGGGAAGAGGGATAATTTGGCGAATGTGATAGATAGACACTATAAAAAGGAAGATGATCGATGATGAATACGAATGTGACGACTAAATTAAAAATCAAGCAGCCAGCTCATAAAGTTTTTGAAGCCATTATTTCCCCTACTGAAATAGGACATTATTGGTTTTCTAGTAGCTCTGAAAGATGGGCAGAGGGGAAGAGGATTACATTGAGATACGAGGAGTATAGCGCAGAAGGAATTATCTCTGTACTTGAAATAGAGACTAACAAAAAAATTGTATTTTCTTGGGGGGAGGAGCATGGTGAAGTGACGATTGTTACTATGACTCTTGAGGAATATCAAGGTGAGACAATCATTGAGGTAGTGGAATCAGGACTGAACGCACATGATCCGGAAATTGTGACGAAAATGATGGGCCAAAAAGAAGGCTGGATTTATACATTAACCTGTCTCAAAGGATACTTAGAAAATGGCATAAATACTTTAAGAGCTTCATTAATTCATTAGAGTATTTAGCTTACAATGTAATGACCTTAAATATTGATGCCACTATGAGGGACAAGTCTTTTTTAGAAAGTCAGGATTTAAAACGTGTCAGGTAAACTATGCTTAATATTTAAAATAGACATAATCATTTAAATCTAATTTTATTAAAGATTAAAATGATTATGTTTTTTTTTTATTAAAAATTGAAAAGGTCTAAGATAACATAAATGAATGTTTTAATATTTTCCATATATGTTACCATATTAATTAGTTGTAAAATATTTTCCAAAATTAAATAGGATTGAAGTAATGAGATACTTATTGTTAACATTTTTAGGATTATTGTTATTTTTAGGGTTTTCAATTACACCAAGTTCTGCAGCAGAATTAAATAATGAGGAAATAGTAGTCGATAGAGCAAATTACAATTCTGAATTAGATTTCGAAAATGCTGTCAATAGTTATATGAAGATGAAAATATTTTAACTGTAACAGTTATTGATAGTAATAGAACAATTGAAGAAAATGTCGAAGAAAATTTACGTGTCCAACCAATGAGCGCATTCGTACCGTATGCAGACAATGTATTTCTTGCCGGTAGAACTCAAGGTACACAATTGCTTAATACGTTATGGGGAGAACCAGGAATAGAGATGAGCTTAACTAATACTTTTTCAGCTTCAGCTACTCTTGATGGTACAATGAGCGGTTTTAATAAAAATGCTGTTTCCATTGTAGTTGGGTTTAGTGTTTCAAGTACACATGCGGTAAGCTAAACTGGTAAATATACAGCTTCAGCTAACCACAATGGAAAAAAGTAAGACGAGTAGAATTAAGCGCTTATCCTGTACTTGATCAGTATCATTTTGATTATTGGGTTCCTGAAAGACAAATTATTTCTACTAAATATGTTTGTGCTGGGAGTGGGGTTGGAGGAAAACCAGTGGGAGTATCCTATATAAAAACTTATAGATATGTATAAACAGAATTGATAGGTGATTCTTTGGATAAAAAATTTTTTTCAAGTTGTATAATTTTTATTGCTGTTATTTCGTTATTTAGTCCGACAATTATTTCTACTTTAATGCTACAACAAAGTTCAATACTTAATACTCATTATTACATTCAATACATTGCTAATTTATTAAGTTTCCATCTAAGTTTATTCTTTTTGGCTTCATTAGCATTAGTTTTATTTATCAAGAAGAGGGGCGATGACTAAATTAACACATTCAAAACCCACCTAAATCTCACGTAAATGGAGATTATAGATGGGTTTTTGTTTCTTACTATCAAATTAAATAAAGCTTTGGTATTAAAGCAAGACTTCTTCAGCTTTTGAAAAATAAAAAAGTGCTAACCGTCGTGTTTATTTACTGAACAATGATACAGTAACATTGGTTGCGCTAGATCAATGTTACTGCCAGTTATATGTTTAGGTCCGTCGAAAAAACGCTTAACCAGCAGTAATGTCATAAAGATGAAGCAAACACAGAAATAGCGTTGCAATTAAACCAGTTGTCTACAGCATTACAGCAATGGTTGGTGGAAGTAGCAGAGTGATGGAGGGATTAAAGTGAAAAAAATATACTGGATGATGGGTGGCCTTTTAATTTGTGCAGGGTTTGTCATAGGTATAGTATTTTGGAAATTTCAAAAAGAGATGAAGAAGGATGACCCAGAATATATTGTTCAATTTATAAAGGAACATAGAGCTGATAAAAATGTTTCAGTAGCCATTCAACACAATCAGCAGTATTGGGTGGAACTAAACACCATGGAACAGCTACCATTAGCCAGTACAGTTAAAATCATCGTAGCTATCGCATATGCTCAACAAGCCGCAGATGGACATATTAATCCTCAGCAACAAGTTCGCTTAAGGGAAATAGAGACATTTTATATCCCTAAAACAGATGGAGGCGCCCATGAAGCGTGGCTAGCGCAGTTAAACCTCAATGGCAAGGAAAGTGTACCGCTGAGCGAGGTTGCGAATGGAATGATTACTTATAGTTCTAATGCCAATACAGATTATTTAATGCATGTACTAGGGCTTCAAAATATCAATGAGGTTCTCACTCAACTGGGTGTAAAAGGTCATGAACCCCTCTATCCAATCACAAGTGCTCTCTATATCCCTATCCAACTACGAGATGAAAAGAGCCTAACGGAAAAAGAAACACTAACTGCCTTAAAAGATATGGGGATGGCTGAATATCGAGAAAGGGCATGGGCTATTCACAAAAATTGGCTAGAAGAACCTTTAACAACAGAGCAGAAAGCTCAGGCCATAAAAATGCTCAATATGGATGTTCAAAGGGTATGGTCTGATCGTTTAATAAGGGCTTCAACAAGTGATTACATATCTATTTTAGAAAAATTGAACAGTAAAAATTACTTTACTGAAGATGTACATAAATATTTAGATCCTGTAATGGAACAGTTGATGCAAAATCCGAAAAATCAAGAATGGCTTACACACGCAGGTCAAAAAGGAGGGTCAACAGCCTTCGTATTGACACTAGCTGCCTATGCGAAGGATAAGGAAGGGAATCAGACGGAGATAGCCTTTTTTGCTAACGATTTAAATACAATGGAACAAATTAAACTATCTACTAGTTTGAATAGTTTTCAATTAAAATTTCTTACAGATGAAAAATTTAGGATGCGTCTTCAAAGTGAATTATCTGAGTGATGCATTGCCTCTAAAATCATCTATGTTCATCAAGCAACCTTTCAAGACAATCTGAGAATGTAGGATCATGTCATTCAAATAAGCCATAACACAGGATGGGAAGCTCCCCATCCCTTTTTTTATAATGATATCCAAAGAGCGTCCGTATAGCCGAGGTAGCTAGAATTCGTACATTCCTTCAACCGTCTGCATACTATACATTAATAATATGTGAGAGGATTGAGATGGATGCATTACCCTTATTATCATAATTACCCCGTTTATAATTACGGCTATCACCCTGTTTATTGGGCTTATCCAGCACAGCAACAAGGGAACAGAAGTAATATGCGGACAGATTATGGACCAGAGCCATTCGTTGTAGACATTGAGGAGGTAGCGAAGCATAATAAAAATTTCCGTACTGCATTGTGGACAGGGTCCAACTTACAAGTAACTGTGATGAGCATCGATGTAGGAGATGATATTGGCTTAGAGGTGCATCCTCATGTTGATCAGTTCATTTGTATTGAAGAGGGTAAAGGAGTTGCCCAAATGGGACCGACGAAGGATTATTTAAACTTTCAAAGAAATGTTTCTGAAGATACAGCCATCATGGTACCCGCAGGGACATGGCATAATATTATAAATATAGGAAATGAACCATTAAAGCTTTACACGATTTATGCGCCACCCAACCATCCATTTGGGACTATTCATGTGACGAAGGCAGATGCAGTGGCTAAAGAAGCGGGCTATGGTCAAAATAAATAAAAGATAAAAAGCGTGTTTTATTAAACATGCTTTTTTTCGATATATGGTAGAATGTTTTTTAATTGCAGATAATAAAGGTCCTTATTTAATGAAAGAAGGTAATGAATGATGAAATATTCAAAAGCAACAAACTATGCGTTACATACAATGGTGTTTTTGACGAATATGCCTAAAGGTAAATCAATGAATGTCGAGACGCTAGCAGACATGCAGAAACTATCCCCAACCTATCTTTCGAAAATTTTAACAAAGCTTGTAAAGGCTGGTTTAATTGAATCGAATCCAGGTGTTAATGGAGGGTATCGTATTTCTAAGCGACCTCAAGAAATTTCCTTTTTAGATGTGATTTACGCTATCGAAGGACAAACCACATTATTTAGTTGTTCCTCTGATCATGAGGATTCCTTTCATAACGAAGGTTGTCTCATTGAACAAGTAATGGTGGATGCTGAGAATAATATGAAAGAAGAGCTAAGTAAGAAATTTATTATTGATATAGCCCATGAAATCGATAAAAAATGAGGTAGGCGGATAGAAGGTTGAGACTGGCGGATAGGAACTAGGGGGACCCTAGTTCTGTTATTATTTCAATTGCATAAGGGCCCCGAAGTATTGCTGTGCGGTGGTGAAGCAAATAAATGCCAGTAGTTCACTGATTTCTGCCTCTGTTAAATAGTCCTTTAAGAGAGCAGTGATATAGGGTGCAGTATGCCCCTTAGTGACTAAGAATGCTTCAGCAAAACCTGTGCAAACAGTTGTTTTCTCATCGTAATGCTGAGGGTCTGGCAGACCTTTTGCCTGACAGTACTGACAACCATTTTTTTGTGCCAATGTTTTTCGGACCTCTTCTTTCAAAAATGCAGATAAATGACCGTCCTTTTCGACTGCTTTCCCAAGTTGTAACCAGTGCGACTGTATGTCCTCGTTATAGCCTAATAGTTGTTGAAATGGTGTTAATCCCTTGTTATATAAATGAATTAGTGTCATTAGTATTCCCTCCTTTTAATTAGTGTAAAATATGAATAACGTAGTTAACATGCGAAATAGAAGGGAAATGTTTTCTTTCTCTTTTAAAATGAAGGGAATTTTCTATAATGGATTTCATTAACGAAAGAATACTAGAAGAATTGAAAAAAGACAGTCGAATTTCTATGAGTGAATTAGGCAGAAGAGTACACTTATCGGCACCTGCAGTTCGTGAAAGAGTACGGCATTTAGAGGAGCAGCAAATTATAAGGAACTATACGTTGGACATTAATACAAAGGCGCTAGGCTTTCCTATTGAAGCTTTAATTGAGGCAACAATTAAAAATAATCGCTATAGAGATTTTAAAGAGCATATCCAGACATTTACAAACGTAGATTTTTGCTATCGAATATCGGGAGAGACTTGTTTCTTATTAAAGGCTCATTTTCAATCTTTTCCTGATGTAGAGCAGTTTATTGATGATTTACAGCGATATGCACATACAAAAAGCAATTTTATTTTTTCTGATATATGTGAGGACAAATAAAAAAGGAGATTTTTATGGAAATCAAATTATTTACGGGTGAAGTAGATGCATGAGTCCATTTACTAACTCAAAATATTTGGATGTACCACACAAATCAGCACATAAAAGAAGAGACAGTTCGGGCAGCATTTGTAGAGGGCTATTATGGGAATGATCGTGAAACCCATTGGATACTGGAAAATGGAAAAAGGATAGGGATTATCTTTATTCATGATATCAGTGATACCATCCCACTGTTTGATATCCGTCTAGATGAAAATTGTAGGGGAAAAGGATATGGCGTAAGGGCACTTCGATGGTTACAAGAGTATCTATTTGAGGTAAAGGGTAAAATTCGTATTGAGGGCTATACAAGGGTTGATAATATAGGGATGCGGAGATGTTTTAGCAAAGCCGGTTTTGTGAAGGAAGGCTATTTACGAAATGCTTGGGAAAATGAAGATGGTACAGTGACTGATAGTATTGTCTATGGCGCAATTAAAGAAGATTGGATTTTAGGAAATCTAACGCTTATAAGCATAGATGACGTTCCATTTTAAGGAGACTAGTATGAAGATAAATGTACTAAATGCTTTAAGGCAAGCTTGGTCAGCTCAATCAAGTTCTAAATGGCGTATTGGGAACCCTGCAAAAGGACAATGTGGTGTTACTTCTCTAGTGGTACAAGATATTCTCGGCGGGGAAATTAGGAAAACACGTTTGGATGAAGGCTGGCACTTTTATAATGTAATCAATGGAGAGAGAATGGATTTTACGGAGGAGCAGTTTTCATCAAAAATTGATTATCAAGATATTGATTCAAATAGAGCGGAGGCTTATCTAGATACGAATCGTGCTCAATATAGCTATTTAAAATCACAAGTTAATAGACATTTAGAAAGGGCAGAGGGATAGATTCCTCTGCCTTTTCTAAATTTTAAAAACAAAGGTGTTGACGTTTAGGAAAGAGGCGTGTTATTATTATCTCGAATTCAAGATAAATAAATTCAAGATAAATGAATTCGAACCTTTAGCTTTCGTAAGGAGGTACAATAATGGGTTTTTGGAATAAATTATTTTCTTCAAAAAAAGAGGAGGAACAAACAATGGCAGAATTAAATATCGGTATTATTATTGGATCAACACGTGAGGGACGTGTAAGTCCTCAGGTGGCACAATGGGTAAAGGAAATCGCAGATCAGCGAGGCGATGCAAACTATACAGTAATTGATATTGCGGATTATAAATTGCCATTATTAGGAGAGCCAGGGCAAGATGCTTCAGGTGCACAGGCTTGGTCAGAAATTATCGCTAAACAAGACGGATTTGTGTTCATCGTACAAGAATACAATCACTCTATTACAGGTGCTCTAAAAAATGCGCTAGATTATTTACGTGTTGAGTGGAATAACAAAGCAGCAGGAATCGTTTCTTATGGTTCTGTAGGTGGAGCTCGTGCGGCAGAGCATTTACGTGGCATTATGGGTGAGCTTTTAATTGCAGATGTACGTGTTCATCCTGCCTTATCCTTATTCACAGATTTTGAAAATGGTTCAGACTTTAAACCAAAAGCTGTACAAGCGGACTCAGTCAATCAAATGTTAGATCAAGTAATCCCATGGTCAAAAGCTTTATACACAATTCGTTAAGCTTGCCTGTTTGAAATAGGACGATATTGGATAAAGTGTGGGAGAGAAAAATTAGACAGGAAAGGGCATGTTAACATGAAAAAACATACAGCAGGTATTCACCATATCACAGCTATTGTAGGCCACCCACAAGAGAATATTGATTTTTATGCAGGTGTGTTAGGCTTGCGTTTAGTGAAACAAACTGTAAACTTCGATGATCCTGGCACATATCATTTATATTTCGGTGATGAAGGTGGGAAACCTGGAACAATTATTACCTTCTTCCCTTGGGCCAATGCATATCAAGGGCGTATTGGTGATGGTCAGGTTGGTGTCACAACGTATGTTGTACCAGAAGGGGCACTACCATTTTGGATTAATCGCTTAGCAAAATTCTCGATTCCTTTCCAAAAAGCTGAACGCTTTGGTGAGCAAGTCATTCAGTTCGATGATCCACATGGTCTGCATATTGAACTCGTTGCCCGTGCTGCAGGTGAATTAAATAACAGGACATTTGGAGAAGTAACGCCAGAGGTTGCCATTAAAGGATTTGGTGGAGCTACATTATATTCTAGCCACCCTGAAGAAACTGCAAAAGTTTTAACAGAGGTAATGGGTCTTGAACGAGTAGCGACAGAAGGTGACTATACTCGTTTTAAATCCAATGCAGAGATTGGCAATACAGTTGATTTAAAAATGGTTGTAGGCCAACGTGGGCAAATGGGTGTAGGGACGGTTCACCATATTGCGTGGAGAGCACAAGATAATACGGATCATTTAGAATGGCAAGAGTATGTTATGAATCATGGACAACATGTAACGGAAGTCAAAGATCGTAATTATTTTAATGCGATTTATTTCCGAGAACCCGGTGAAATTTTATTCGAAATTGCTACAGATCCTCCAGGATTTGCTCATGACGAAACAATAGAGACGATGGGAAGTCAATTAATGTTACCATCTCAATATGAACAACATCGAGAGCAATTAGAAAGAACACTAATTCCGATTAAAGTACGTGAGCTTGACTAAGATATAGAATCTACTTAAATGAATGCGAAATGTTGAGAACTCAACATTTTCGCATTTTTTTGATCCGGCAAATCCTCATCTGCCGTTGAGCGCACGGGCCATGGCATTTTCTATGATTAAAGACAAATCACATATTTATAAAGCTCAACATAAAATGAATCTATAATTCTTTACAAGCCCAAGCATCGATTTCAACTTTTATGGCCGGAGCAGCCAGTGCCACTACATACAGCAAGGTTGTACATGGAAGATGCTCTTGCAAAAAATCATTAATTATTTCTTTTCGTTGATGAGCCTCCATATCGCCTACCAAATAAAACACGAGCTTTGTAATGTCTTGAATCCCCATATTAGCATGATCCAGATTTTTCCGAATATTCTCTAGCGCTATCTTCAATTGGGCGACAGGATCTTCAGGTATAGACCCATCAATATTCATGCCAATTTGTCCAGATAATGTTAACCATCTGCTTGGTTCTGTTATTTCAATTTGATGTACATAAGGGGCTACAGGTGGATGAATGTTTTCAGGATTTCTACTAATTTTCATGGAATCAGTCCTTTGCTATTATTCATTATTATCTCTCCATAAAAATAGCATAAAGTATTCATGGGTAAAAGTTATACAAATACCATTATAAATGAACTTTCAAATTGGATATGTGGTTTCAAAGGGTTATAATAGATTCATAAAATAAAGGCTTATACGCTGATAAAGCATTCAAAATAGATAAAAGTATTAACTTTTTAATTTGACTAGACATACAATTCACTTCACGCCCTTAGGTTTGATACAGATACTTCTAAAGAAACATGAATTTCGTCTTATTTTGAAGGTGGATGGTTATACTCATTAAATGAGAGGGAAATTTTTACATAAGAATGATGCGTATTGATGTAAATTAATGTTTACTACTGATGTTTAGTTACTAGTGCAACCTTAGGTAGCAGAGGCAGCGAGGCCGTTTTGTAGAAGGAGTGAATAAATGAGTAAATTCTTTCAGAGTAATGGATTTAAACGTTTTATTATTCTAGTTGGAATTGCTATTGCATTATATTTAATGCGAAGTATGATCAACTTAATTTTGCTTACGTTTATTATTACCTATTTGATGAATCAGCTTACTACGAAGACAACAAAAAGCATAAGAAAATACACACCTATGAATGAAAAAGCTGTTACTGTAACATTATATTTGTTACTGGTCGCTGGTATTGTCGCTGTGATCTACAAATACTTGCCAATTGTCACACAGCAAGTTACACAGCTTTTTGATCTTATTGCCAGTTTTAACCTTGATCCAGATGACAATGAGATTGCGAGATATTTAGCTCCAACTTTTGAGAAGATTGAGCTTGGCAAGTATTTAGAACAGGGTGTGGATATAACTCTCAAAAATATTACGAATATTGGTAAAATCATTATGCAAATTTTGATTTCCCTAATATTGAGTTTGTTCATATTGTTGGAAAAGAAGCGAATCATTGAATTTACAGCAAAGTTTAAGGATAGCAAAATTGGACCTCTTTACGATGAACTGAATTATTTTTCAAGAATATTCATCCGTTCATTCGGTAAAGTGATTGAGGCACAGTTTATTATTGCTGCTGTTAACTGTGTATTATCAGTGATTGCCCTTTCGATTATGGGCTTCCCACATCTAATTGCTCTTGGGATTATGCTCTTTATCCTTGGCTTAGTGCCAGTTGCAGGTGTTATTATTTCATTAATCCCACTCAGTATTATCGCCTATAGTATTGGTGGCTTAATGTACATTGTCTACATTTTAGTAATTGTTATGGTCTTACATGCAATTGAAGCTTATTTCTTAAATCCAAAGCTTATGTCAGCTAAAACAGATTTACCGATTTTCTACACATTCATGGTCATTCTTTTCTCAGAGCATTTCCTTGGTGTTTGGGGATTAATCATTGGTATCCCACTGTTCATGTTCTTGCTTGATATTCTAGGTGTTACTTCCTCGGAAGAAACTAAACAGAAAATGGACGCCGTAGAGAACAAAAAATTGATGGAATAGCTTTACAAAAGGATTCATCTCGTACGTAGAGATGATCCTTTTTTACTTTCTGGCTTAGCTCATTTAAGATAAGTAGGGGGTGTTTTTTACAATGATGGTAAAGGGACAGAAGGTATATTTAAGGGAAATCTCTGTTAATGATAGTGAAAGCATTGAAAGATGCTTTCAAAATGAGGAAATCATGTATATGACAGGGACTCGTAACTTGCTAACAAAAGAACAGATTAAAGAGGCTATCTACCGCTTTAAAGAAGATTCTACACGCTATGATTTTGCTATTTGTTTAGTAGATAATGATCAAGTAATTGGTGATTTAGCTATTATGGAAGTTGATCGAGATAATAAAAAGGCAATGTTTCGTATAGCCCTGCATGAGTTAGAGGATTGTGGCAGAGGATTTGGATCAGAAGCAGTTCAACTTGCTCAAAAATTCACATTTGAGGAGCTATGTCTGAATCGTTTGGAATTACAAGTGTACTCTCATAATATAAGAGGGATTAAATCCTATGAAAAGGTCGGCTTCAAAAAAGAAGGAGTGTTGAGGCAGGCATTATTGATGAACAATACCTATTCAGACGAAATCATTATGAGTATTCTTCTGGAAGAGTATATGAACATATCAAAATAGACATGGAGCCAGCATAAAAATTCTTTGTGCTGGTTTTAATTTTGCTAAAAGAAAAAAATGTTAATCGTGTATAAAAAAGTATGATATTATAGGTGTGAATCTTTGTTGAAGGGGGCGGTCATTATGACAAATACATTTATTTTTATCGTTCAATACTGGGGGACAACGCCTTATTAACAGAGTGTTTAGCGTTTCCCTAAATTCGGAAGGGGACCATATATGTCTAGCAATACTGTAAGAATCGAAGAAGTAAATAATAATAATTGGTATGATTGCTGCCTATTAGAAATATCAGAAGAGCAAAGGGATTATGTTGAATCCAATGCTATTTCTATTGCGCAATCAAAGTTCGAACCGACTTTAAAGCCGTACGCCATTTACTATAAAGACC
Organism: Lysinibacillus sp. VIII_CA; assembly: GCF_049943995.1. NCBI lineage: Bacteria > Bacillati > Bacillota > Bacilli > Caryophanales > Bacillaceae > Lysinibacillus > Lysinibacillus sp. VIII_CA. The sequence goes on along the minus strand of NZ_JBNFXM010000005.1, from coordinate 194,819 downwards.
AAATTGTTGGGTTTTTAATGTTCAATGCTGTAAAGGAAGAGCTTGGAGGGTACTGGATCTATCGCATAATGATTGATCGGCACTTTCAAGGCAAAGGTATTGGCAAAGAAGCCACAAAGCAAATAATAAATGAAATAGCTAAGTTACCGGATGCTACAAAGGTTATAGTAGGCTATCATCCAGAAAATAAAGCCGCGCATCATCTGTATGCAAGTTTAGGGTTTGTCGATAACGGTGATCGTTTCGGTAAAGAAATGGCTGTTATTCAATATTTAACTGAGTAAATAGTAGGAAAAGGGACCTGTTTAATGACAAGGTCCCTTTTCATTTAAGCATCGCCAGGAGAGGCAATTATTCGTGGATTTTTTTTGATATACCCGTAAATAAGCAAGGCTGTAATCCCTTCTGCCACTGGGAAAGTCCACCAAATAGCTTGAGAGCCAAACACTTTAGGTAGAAGAATAAGCGTTGGAATAAATAAAATAATACTCCGAAGTAACATAATAGTCGTGGCAATACGAATTTTTTCGATAGATTGAAAGAATTCGGCGAGCACCATATTGATACCTAAAAATACATAGCCTATAGCAAAATGAACAAAGCCTTGAGTTGCCATATGACGAATTTCGAATGAACTATCTCCGAATAACGCCATGAGCTGTGAAGGAAAAAGCATGGCTATAAGTGCTGTTGTTAATCCTAAAATAAAAGCCGTAGCTAATCCGATTTTTAGTAATGCTGTTAACCTCTCCAATAATCTTGCCCCATGATGATAGCTAACTAATGGCTGTAGGGCCATGCCAATACCTAGAAAAATTGTTAACAGGACTGTATGAATATAATTGACCATTGCATAGGCTGTCACGCCACTTGCCCCTAGATAGTGTAAAAAGGTAACGTTATATAAAATGATAATAACTGCTACAGAGGCCTCGACAATAAAACTAGGTAAGCCTATAGCAAAAATTTTTCTTAAATCTGTTTTATTGAAGAATGAAGAGACAAACTTTAATTCAGATTGTGGACGGAAAAAATGAAGACATAGTACAGCTGTACCTATGATAGTAGCTATTGCTGTTGCTAATGCACAGCCTGTTACACCATAATCTAGAACGAAGATAAAAATATAATTTAAGATAATATTCAATACGGATGTTGTAATTAAACCTAGCATAGCTAGCTTTGGATTACCATCATTGCGAATAAAAATACTTAAAAGATTTTCAATTGTATAAAACACCCCAAATAACAAAATAACGTGTAAATACTCTTGCACATATGGATACGTATCATCACTCGCACCGAATATATAAGAAATATCTTTTAAATTAAACGCAAGGAACCCGATAATTGTTAACACGACCACAAGCATTGTAGTAAACGCCAACGTAAAGAGCTGATGGGCTCGTTGCTTATTGCCCTCCCCAAGAGAAATGGAATAGAGTGTAGCTCCACCCATCCCAATCCAAAGAGAAATAGACAGCAGAATAGAGAAAATCGGAACAGCAATATTAACGCCTGCTAACGCTGTAGGACCCACGCCGTGACTGACGAAAATGCCATCCACTAAAATATTCACGGACATTAGGAGCATGCCAATCATTGCTGGAAATAAATAGGATAAAAACAGTGGTTTGAGCGGCCTTGTTTCTATTGGATTAATGGTTGTCATGTCCATGCACCTCTAAGACCATTACTTTTTCCCCTTTATCATCTAGTTCACCATTAAATATAAAGCCAAACTGTTTATATAGCTGAATAGCTACTGCATTATTGTCATAAACACTTAAATATATTTTGTGACAGTTGAATTTTTCTGTTAAGTAATGTATAAGCTGCTGTAAAAAATGTTTACCTAAACCTTGTCGCTGATAGCGCTCATCAATTAAATAACGATCAAGCCATACTCGTTGACTATGATCCTCATGAGGAAATACGCCATACATAGCGAAGCCTATCACGGTGCTATCCTTATACAAGCCTAAAGGTGTAAAGCGCCGATCCATTTCCGCCTCTGCTAAGCATTGGTCTGTACTTTCGATAAAATTTTGCTGATTGTCAGCAATGCGTAATGCTAATATTTCTTGTTTGTTAAAAGCTGTAATGTCACGAATCTCCGTGAACATAATGTCAAAACCTTTCTATTTTTATTGTGAATAGGTACAATTTAAAGTATATAGTTACTATATAGTCAAGAGAGGATACTCAAAAAATGCTTAATAAAAATGTAAAATATTTTACAACTGGTGAATTTGCTAAAATATGCAAAGTTAATAAACAAACTTTAATTTATTACGATCAAATTGGCTTGCTATCTCCTGTTATGAAAGATAGTAAAGATTATCGATATTATTCACTCGCTCAGTATGATTTTTTTGGTGTCATTGAGTTATTAAAGGCTGTTGGCATGTCTTTGAAAGATATTCAGCAGTATATGGCTGAGAAATCACCTGAAAATTTTTTAGAATTGATGCATCTACAAAAGGAAATTGTTGCGAAAAAGCGGCAAGAACTGGAGATGATTGAAGGTATTATTGATGTCAAAATTGATTTAACGAAGGAGTCCCTACAACTTGATTTTGATAGCATTACAATTGAACATTTTCCAGAGGCAACCTTGTATTTAAGTCAAAATATTGAGGATTCAACGGAAGAACAATTTGTGAAGGCGGTCTCTGATTTTATTGATGAATTGGATCGCTCTCGCTTAGACACAGGTTATCCCATTGGCGGAATTACCAAAAGGGAGCAGGTATTAGCGGGCAACTATGATAATTATAGGTATTTATATATTGAACAGCCACATCCACAGGAAGGTCATCCTTATTTTAAAGCGATTGAAGGAAAGTTTATTGTTGGATACCATGTTGGAACATCTACGACACTAGGTGAAACTTACAAGCGATTATTTCAGGTCATGAGAAAACAGGGGTATGAACTGGGGCAATATGTTTATGAGGAATATATTTATGATGCGGTTATTAAAAACCGTGAAGAAGAATATGTAACAAAAATTATGGTGGAAATAAAAGAAGGCTGTTGATGCATCTCTGCCTATCAACAACCCCAAATGTACTTAATGCAATGTTAAGTTTATTTCCGGATGTGCCTTTTGTATTTTATTTAATTTATTGTCTTGGATTCCTTTTAAATTTTTATCGAAAAAGCCAAGTGATAATTCATTAATCAATTTATAAATTGCATTTACGTCTGCCCCAGATTCATTAATAATCGGCGAAACGGCTGCTAAATCTGTAAAACTTCCGTGATTTGTTTTTGGAATAATAGCTGTGTAGACACCAGGCTTTTCAATTGTTTTATTTCGTAGATAAGCTTCTGCAAACAATTCATCACGATTACCAGGCTGCTGGTTATACGCTTCTTTCATAAAGTTAATGGATGCCTCAGCATTCATCAGCATAAAAGGCTTTTTAGGACCATTTTTTGGCATTGGATCGCCATATAACCCACCATCCATATCAATGGCTGCTTTAATACGATTATCCTTTACTAGCATTTGAGCTGAAGTAGCACCGCCAAAAGAATGACCTAGCATACCAATGCTATCGTAGTCAATTAGTGAGGCTATTGCACGAAAGTTCTTATCAAAATCGCCTTTAATGACTTCATCTAAAACAAATGATGCATCCTGCTCCCAAAGATGGATTCGATTATTCAAGAATGTAATGGTGTTTTCAATTGGTGTAAAATCAACCCGATCACCATCGGGGAATATTGTTGTTGCCGCATCACCTGTAAAGTTAATAGCAACGGCAATATAGCCATGACTCACTAATTCTTCTAGTTGGAAGGTATTTTGGCGACTATATAAACTCATACCATGTGCAAATAATAAAAGTGGAAATTTTTCTTTAGACTTTATAGCTGTCGCATCTTGATAAGAATGGGTTTTCGTCAGTCCTAAATGCGTTGTCGCGATATTGGGAAAACCCTGTGTCGTTGCTAACTGTTGTGTTAACGCATCTATATCTTTAAAGTAGGGTGACGGTTGTCCTGTCTCTTTTTCAGCAGGATAATAAACTTGAATCATCAGTTCGCGATTCACCTGATGATTAGGTACGACAAATTCTTTGCGATTCTTATCGGTCAGGTGAAATGTCTGTGTTCCTACTGTGTATTTTCCTGTTGGCTCAGGAAAAGACATGATTGGAAATAACGTTGGTAATGTGAACATTGCAATAGTGGCCACAACAATACCTGAAGTTTTAATTATTTTCATCCTTAATTTTTTTGAAACAATTGTACTTTTTGGCTTCACAAAAACTTGTAATGTTAATAACATCAAAACAAAATAAGCAGGGATCATGCGCCAGTTAGCACCAATTGTCATAATTGTTCCAATTAACAAAACATAATGGGTAGCTATCATAATAAGATTTATTGTCGTTACTCCACGTTGTCTAAAAGTTAGTGAGATACTCGATAGTATTAAAATAAGTGTAAATAGTACTTCTAAGGTTTTCATCATTTATCTCCTTTTTCATACATACAAATGTATGAAATTAATTAAAAATATTTTTAAGTATATATACATACGAATGTATGTATAAGATTAAAATAATAAACTACATATAGTAGTTTATTATTCCTGCACTTTATCAAATAATGCTAAAAAAACATCTTTCAATTCATCATTCATAAGTGGTATGCCAATTCCTTTGAACATCAAACTTATATGTTCAATTTTATGAATAAATTCAGCTCGGCTTACACGAAATATTTCAGGATTCATCCAAATGTCAAAAAGCATTGTAAAAGTTTCAGCTGCTTGCTTCGGGAAAGCAACTTGCAGTGAGCCGTCTTGATTGCCCTCATCAATAATTTTTTGAATTCCTGGTGCAACAACCTGAATTCCTTCTGTGATGCGGCTATAAACAAACTCGGCAGAATTCATTTTCAAATGAATCGAGGATAAGTTTTCTTCCTTTCCGCTTTGAGAAATTGAGAAAGAAATGCCTTGTCTTAAACGCTCTAAAGCATTTAAGTTTTCCAAATCTGAGATGTCATTAAAATAATTATTTGCTGTTAGCATTTCCTTTGTGATGGCATCAATAACATCAGCACGCGTTTTAAAATGATGATAAAATGCTCCTCTAGTAATATCCCCTACATCATCGACAATTTCTTGAATCGTTACATTATCCCAACCGTTTAAAGTAAATAATTTAACAGCTGATTCAATGATTCTTTTTCTCGTAACTTCTGGATATTTATTTCTGGCCATAAAATATCTCCTTATAGATACATTCGAATGTATTTATAATAATAGGCGAATCCTTCCAAATTGTCAACATGATACGATTTATGAGAATTGCTGAAGAAAACTGGAAAGAACTAGTAAAGGTAAGTAATTTAGCATATATTTTGAATTTAAATAGAAGTAAAATCCGAGTGTTTTTAGGCAAAGTAAAACCAAACTCTAATACATAAATGACTTTCTGACGATACATTAGTAGAGAAAAAAGTAGAGCATTATCCGAAATATTTTTCTAAGCATGGAGGAATAGATATGCAAATATGGGTTGATCGATGGACGCAATTATTAAAACAGCTTGAACAGCAGGGTGCTTGGATTCATCCACTGGAGATAAAGCCTATGGCTACTGTGCATGAACTATCAATGGTAGAGATGCGGCTCGGCGTCCCGATTCCTTCTGAGTTCCGTGATGTATTACTTCATTGTTCTCGGCAAGTGGGGGTGTATTGGTCTTTACCTGACGAGGCACTACTTCCTATTGAGCTGGAAGACACACCTTTAGGTGATTTTGGCTGGAGCTTGGAAGAACTCGAATTCCCTGATTTTGGCGGAGACAGTGATAATGCAAAAGAACAACTATACCTACAATTTCATACGGCTGGCAATGGTGATGCGCTTCTGATTAAGATTGAGGATGGTTCCGTTTGGTATTGGAGTCATGAGGGGGGTGAGTATGACCTTCTTGCCTTGAATTTTAAAGATTATGTAGAGAGAGCTACAACTTTAGGATGCATAGGGGCAGATTGTGGACAGTATCTACAGTTTTGTAGTGAAGGTGGACTAGATTTAAGTCTGACCACTTCTCAAATCTGGCTGAAGTGGTTTGAACAATTTTTAACTTCAACGTGGGAGAACGTTATGTATCAACTGGATACTTTACTCCTATATGTGTCGATGCATGGTATGAAGGATACTAGGGTTCGTGAAGCATTTACACGGTTAAATACTGGGGAAGCGTTTGCCGCACTTCAAAATCAAATTGAACAATCACGGCGTTTATCGGATAAAGAAGTATGGTGCAAAGTGCTAGTAGAGGTTTGTGCAACAGAGGCAAGTCATTGGGTGATGACACTTTGGGAAGACCAAAATGATTTGCCTACTAGTATTAGAGATTATTTAACCGCCTACTGTCTACCAGAAGAAGTGGGGTTATCACTTGTTCTTCAAGATATTGAAAAAAGGAGAATTGAATCTTATACAGCTTTACATCGACTACGTCATTTTCATAACCCTAGAACAATAGCATGGATGAAACGTTATGTTTCTTTTCCGATAGAGGGGTGGGATACGCTTTTAGTAGAATCACAGCCGAGTGCAGAAACTTTATTTGAGTGGTTGAATGGTAGGGAAGTAGAGCGTCAAATAGCAATACGAGCCGTATGCCAAATGTTGCAGCAGGGAATTAAACCGACAACTTCAGTGGATATGGAGAAATGGCTGTCATTGCTTACGTTTTGGAAGGACAATGAGGTACTACGAAAACATAAACAATTTTTTAGCCAAGCTCTAGAGGGCATTGAACTTTGGTGAAATCTAATAGATGTAAGGAGGAGAAATAATTGAACAATTTCACTATATTCGCTTCTATGAATAATACAAAAGAAATCGAATGTAAGATTTTCGATGTTTTTAGTAAAGGTTTTGCTATTGAAAAAAATGAAGATAACTATCTTATAAAATCCAAAGCATTATTTAACAAATATAAATTGATGGTTAGGGTGATGTCTGAAGATACAAACTCAGAATACTTTGTCAATAATATCCCTGGAATGATGAGCTATTACAACAGTATTCCATTTGAGGATAACCATTTAAAAGAATTAGTTTTAACGCAAATTTCTGTGTTAAATACAGTAATTGCGATCGAATGTGAAAAAGAAATAAAGGATGAACAAATGCAGTTATGTTTGAGCCTGCTATTAACCATTGGAGGAATTGGATTTTTACCAAATGGTACCTTGTTAGACAAAGAAGGTGCAGTCATTGTTTATCCTGATGGGCAATCAGGGCCATCTAACTTTAGGCCTTATGCTTGTACACAGAAGGTGAGGGGACAAGAGGCGACATCGGAAGAAGGTCATCAAAGAAAGAATAAAACGATAGCGTATTTAAAAGAAAACGGTATTCCATACACAGATTCACTCCCGCAACTTCCGCCAATTGGAGCTTGTCAGCTTAAAGCCAAAGAGGATATTGCTAGGAGAGCTGTAGCTTTACTAATTGTTATTCAATTTGCTTGTGATGTGGCACAAGGAGAAAATGTTGAAGAATCAAGAGATTTCTTCATCAATATGTTACATAAATATGAAGTGGAGGCAAATCTAACGGACAATGAAAGGGCCTTTTTATATGATCAACAACCAAATGCACAAGAAGCCATTAATATTTCATGGCAATATGAAGCTTATTGGATACTGATTTGGGTACTGGGATTTGTTAAAGAGCTTGATTTCCCTGATGAAGTATGTGATTGTGAGTACGCTATTCAAGTTATTTCTAACTGCGAAACGTTTGAGCAATTTTATCTTCAAATTATGATGCGTAGTCAGAAAGAAATAATGGATGAAGCCGACAAGATATTCAGATTACACTGGGCGTGCGTAAATAGTCGTATACAAGAACGACCTGCTCCTGTTGGAATGAATGAAAGTATTGTTATGGAAAGACGTAGAGCCTTATTCTGGTTGATCGGTCATCAAAATGAAGAGTGGGAAACGATATCAATGGATACTTAGAAAGTAATAGCAAACTAGGATACTAGTTTGCTATATTATAAAGGTTATTTTACATATGTGGGTTTATTCACCTTATCAATTAAAAGAATACCATCGTATTGATCTCGTGGAACAAGACTTTCTTGGATAACTCCCCAGCTATAGGATAAGCGAGGTTCAAACATCCATGAGTTACCACGTTCATTTTGACGATTACGTAAATCAATGAATGTGTAAGGTTCGTTGACTGACGATACAATATCTTCTATGGATCCTTTTATAGGTGGTAAAACGGCCATCGTCTCGCCCATATTATTGGCAGTCTCTCCGTTTGTCATATATAGACCTAATACATAGCTGTATTTTTTGTAGATATCCGGTAAACGTTCACCCATTAATTTAACTGGATATGGGGAGCCCATTACGTCTGATTGTGCCTTACGAATATGGTCATTATGCGCCCAAACGATAAACTTTTCGGTTGGATAAACTTCCTCAGCTAGCCAAAGTAAGTTCTCCATCATTGCCTGATCACGCCACTCCATTGTTTTTAAAAATGAATCATATTTATTTTGCTCCATCTCGATGTTGGACTGAATTGTTAGCTCTACATATTCGTCTGCCAAACGGATACGGTCTGCTAAAGTGCGCTCCATCAATTTTACTATTTGAAGTTCATTCGGATAAACCTTTTGAAGCTCTTTTTCTTTCTGTTGAACTTGAGATTTTACTTGTTTATATACATTGATAATAGCTGTTTTTTCTTTCTGGTAGCCTTTTAGATCTTTGCTAGAGCTCCACTCCGCGAGTTGCTTCTCCGCATCCCTAAACTGCTTAGCCAATTGTGGGGTTTGCAACCAATCCCCATTTGTAAATGCCCCTTGCTGTTGAATATCAAAGCCTGCTAGAACAAGAGGCTTCTCTGTAGCTTGAGTTGTTTTTGCATATTCAAAAAGAGGTAAAGTTTCTTTTGTCCACCATACTCCAAAAATAGCATCCTTCATTGTTTGTTGAGCAGCTTGTTTGTCAATTTTTCCTTGGGCATTCATGACATCGCCAAGACCACTTTCAAAGGCTAAAACATTGTAACCCATTTCTTGATGTAAAAATTGTATTAAACGTGTTTTAACGAGATTAAACTGTGCCACTCCATGAGAGCTTTCTCCTAAAAAAACAATGCGTTTATCGTGTAATATCGGCTTGAGCATCTCTAAATCCTCGAATTTATTAGAAGGGATTTTTTGCGAACTAGCTGGCTCTGGCTCAATGGAAGTCAAGCTGTAAGCATGATCATTCATCCATTTTTTCCAATCCTCTAATGTTTCAGTAGTAGTTCTAGCCTGTTGAACCACTCCGTATTTTTCCTGCTCCTTTAACGCAGGGGTAGCCGCTGAAGCACTTGCTATACCACTAAATACGATTAAGCCTGTCAGTGCTGTGTTTAATAAAGCTTTCCATTTTCTATAACTTTTCATTAAGAATCAGCCCTTTTCTTTATGTTAATCTCCTAAGTATAAGGGGCTAAGTTTAAAGCATAGGAGAAGTTTGTTTAAATTTTGTTTAAATTTGGACTGATTATAAAAAAGAAAGCATCTCCATTTGTAAGGCAAGAAATACAAATGGGGATGCTCAATAGCTATTTATAATGATACGTACTAGCTCTAACATGGTTACGTTGAATTTGGTTAAACCATGCCCGATCCTTTTCCTCTTGATTTAGGGTGCCAATAATAGAGGAGGAGCAGCTCACGCAAATTTTCGCTTGAGTAATTTGCCCACATCTTTCACAAGGTGCTCCTAAATTTGGGAAAATGGAATTTTTTAATTTTCCGGCTTTGACCCATTTGTACAGTAGCTCAGATGATACACCTGTCAAAGTCACGACCTCTTCGTTTGTTAAATAACGATTATTTTTTCTTAATAAAAAGTGATGTAGCTCTGAAAAGATATCCTCTTCTCTCACATCTATCTTTTTTTGAAATAGCAACATAACTAGTCATCTCCTCGATACATCAATGAATGCTTTCATTAACTGTTATAGGTTGTTCATCATATTTATAATTTTCCCAACGATTACGTGCTAGCTTTCGATATTTTGGCGAGACGTTCCTATCAGCAATTAACCTTGAAAATCCTTTTTTAGCTTCTGTCATATCACCAAGTCGGAGGCTTAGCTCGGCATGTAAAAATTGAATTCGCTCTCCACCTTCCTGATTAGAAGCAAATGATTTACTGTAAAAATCTCTAGCGGCAAAAAGGTAGCGTTTTTCTGATTCTTCATCGTTTTTTATACGATATAACCAGGCAATTTTTAAGGCGAAATTAGCCATCAAAAGCGATTCTTCCATTGATGCGCGAGATACTAAGTAAGCAAGCTTAAAGCTTATAATGGCATCATCGATTGTACGCTCTTGACAGATACTCATAGGTTTCTGTAGCTCTTTAATGTATAGTTCATCTATAAGCTGCATGAAAGGTCCGTATGTACGTGTCATGGATTTATGGAAGGCAAAGCCACAATGTGGGCACACGGCAACTTCATACAGCAAAGGGTTAAGACCATCATAGACGGGCATGAAATCTGTTTGTTCCTCGATAATTTTATATCGATTTGGGCGTACTTTATACGTTGTAAAATGCTTTTTGCAAAATTTACAATCTACGCTACTTTCATAGTAGTAGATGTTAAATGCCATAAGAATCAACTCCTTTGCATGCTCAATAATATTATTTCTTTTGTTCTATTTATACGTAATCAATAATCGTTCAATGTATTTAATTCATTATCTTCCATTTTAACAATTCTGTGTTCTTTGGTATACTCCTTTGGAATTATAAAATTAAAAATAATACTCGTTTTTTTAGTTAAATATCATTAGAAATGTGCTTGTAATAGTATTTATCGGTGTAGTTAAAGTAAGTTATATAGTTACCGAAAAGTTTGTCGAATTATGTACAATTTATTTAATGGACAGTTCGAATTGTATAGTTCAAAAGTTTACTATGAGAGGGTGGAGCAGATGACGTATAAAATAGTATTTTTTGATGTGGATGGTACACTAATCAATTATGAGAATGGTGCTGTGGAGGAAAGTACGAGGCAGGCTATTCGACTATTACAGGAAAAGGGAATCTATCTTGTGGCTGCGACAGGAAGACCGTTGTCCATGTGTGAAGAGCTGAAAAATTTAGGGATTGAAACCTTTATTACGGCGAATGGGGCATATGTGAAACACAAGGATGTTGTGATACATAAAATTCCGATTGAGAAGGGCATTGTTCAAAATGTTCAAGCTTTTGCACAGCAACATCAGCATTCCTTAACATTTTTTACAGAACAACTTACGATGAATGATATACAAAATCCATTAGCCTTAAGCGCGATGCAAGAGACATTGTCTTTATGTGATTTTCCAGTTAGAAAAGAAAGCATTATGGATGAAGAGGTTTTTCTTATGTGCCTTTATGCTGATGAACAGGCTGAAAAAAGATTAGCTCGTCAATTTTCGAATATATTACGGCAACGATGGCATCCTTATATTGTGAATGTTTTACAGCAAGATGTGTCCAAGTCGATAGCCGTAAAGGCTGTACTTGATTATTTTGAGATTAATGCTAAGGATGCCATAGCTTTTGGAGATGGAGAGAATGATATAGATATGCTAGAGCTGGTTGGCCTTGGGGTAGCTATGGGGAATGGGAGCCAAGCTCTAAAAAATGTTGCAGATTTTGTTACAAAGAAATCCATTGAAGGTGGCATAGATTTTGCTTTACGAAAGCTGCACATTATTTAACGACATGGAAAGGAAGTAAAGTGGAGGCTTGAGAGACTCTTTTGGTATACAGTTATGAGTATATAGAACAATGTATTAGGTGGGATGAAAAATGGCGCAGCATGTGCAATCTCTAATTGAACATTACGGGTATTTTGGCATCATCGTGATCCTAATTGGAGGCATTGTTGGGTTGCCACTTCCCGATGAAGTATTTTTAACTTATGTAGGCTATAGTGTTTATCGAGAAAGCCTTGGACATATCCCAGCTTTAGTAAGTGCTCTGATTGGCGCAATGGGGGGGATTACTTTAAGCTACTATATCGGCCGTCGATTTGGCTTACCGCTCTTGCAGAAATATGGGCCAAAGATTCATATAACTGAGCAAAAAATTGAATTTACTAAAAAAATGTTTATGAAAGTGGGGCCTTTTTTATTAATTGCTGGCTATTTTATTCCTGGTGTACGCCATCTAACAGCCTATATCGCCGCTATCAATAATTATCCATATAGGAAATTCGCTTTCTTTGCTTATACAGGGGCATTTATATGGACTTTTACATTTATAACCTTAGGAAAAGTGCTAGGAGAGAAATGGCGATTCGTCGGTTACTATTTATCTCATTACAGTATGTACGTCATCTTGCTGTTTGTCCTAGTCATGTTAATTATTTATTATTTATTTAAAAAAAGAAACGTACAAAAGTAAAAGTCAGTAGGATTCCTACCGACTTTTTGTTATGGCAATATGGCAAATGAACGTACAGGGAATCCAGATGCTTTTTCAGGCTTGGGTACTATATTAAAAATAATAGCACCTATAGGAGGTAGCTTGTCTAAATTAGTCATGAGCTCAATTTGATAAGTGTCTTGATTGAGGACAAAATATTCACCAACTAATTGGCCACTTTGACGAAAATCAGTGGCAGAATCAGTATCAAAAGTTTCATGACCTATTGCACTTACTTTACGTTCCTTGAATAGAAATTGTAAGGCCTCCAAGCCCCAACCTGGGAGATGATTATCTCCATTGACATCTTTATTACTAAATGCCTCTTTATCTGGCCAACGCTTACTCCAATCTGTTCGCAGTGCCACAAATGTACCTTCTTCAATCTGTCCATAGTGTGTCTCGAATTCTAGAATATCTTGTACACTGAGCGTAAAGTCATGATTACTAGCAGCCTCCTGTGATTTATCAATGACGATAAGCGGAAGAACAAGCTCCTTTAGTGCTAATTCATCTAGAAATCGAGTATCTCTTACAAAGTGAATGGGTGGGTCAATATGTGTTCCATATTGTCCAGGAAAAGAAAACTGCTGTGCAAAAAATCCATCATCATGCGAGAATAATGTTTCAAATTTAGCATCTTCAAACATGAAAAAATGAGGTGAGTCTGGGCCGAAGGTATGTGTCAAATCGACCCATTGTTTTGATTTTAGTAAGTGCAATGCTTGTAAAAGTTCGTTAGACATTAAATTCCCTGCTTTCTAAAAGTAGTAGTCAATAAAAAAAGAGTCCTCAATCGAAGAGGACTCCCGGAATCAAACATAGGTAGTGCGTCTTCTCATCTTTCAGGCTTAAATTTTGCCAATAGGAATTAGCACCATACTGCTTGAGCTGGTTGCTGAGACTTCATCGGGCCGATCCCTCCGTCTCTCTAGATAAGAAATAGGATATAAGAATTTTCAGAAATAATAGTATAAATACTTTAACATATATTTTTATAGTTTACAACTTTGATAGGATTACAGGGTTAAAATTAATTTACTTACCAATTCAAAATTAACGTTACTCGACAGCAGGCACTATCCATAAGCTGTATTCTAAAATTATCTGGTGTATAGTTGGTTTCAAATTTTGTAGTAATGCCTGTGGATGTAATTAATTTTTCGACCTCTGTTTTATTTGAAAGCTGTGCAGCATTCTTTAAGTCATGTGCAAATTGTTGAGAACTATCAATTTTATCTGTAAGTAATTGTGCCTGCTGCATAATCGTCTTTATCCGCGTAGCTGAAGATATTAATTTTTGTGTATCAACAGGGGGAAAGGGACTATTACTAGTCGGCATTGCTAAATGTTGTGAAAAGGTTCTAGCTGCAAGTTGATGGTCTGTCGATGGTATCGGGTAATGGTAGGGGTGAATAAAATAAGGATAAGGATTATAATACAAATCAATTCCTCCTAGCCAGAAGCTGATATCTTATCTTATGTATCATGATCTTTTTAGGTGTTTGAATAACGCCATTCCTGTACTGAAGTGTTAATATACTATGCTGAATGGTATGCCACACAAACTAAAAAAGGAAGCGATGGCGCGCTTCCCTTTTGTTCTTTAGCCAAGAACGTTTAATACATCATCTATTTTTTTGCTATGTGACAGGATTCCATAATTCATCCACGTTAAAAAATCCACCTCATAGACACAGTTTCTTTTAACAGCCCTTAGGTTTTTCCACATAGAGGATGTTAAAATAGTACGCTCTTCATTCTCATAAATGGAGTGTTGCTTGTCGAAGGTGATAAACAAATGATCAGCGTCTAGTTGTTGCAGCTGATTTGAAGTCAGATGAGCTTTACGCTGATTAAGCGGTATTTTCCACACCAATGGATCAGGCGTTAAGCCTAAGTCACGGTATAGAATTGGCCCTGTATAACCGCAATCAGGGCCAGCATACAGTGTAATGCCAATGGCTGAAATGCGAAGAAATGCCACACTTTGTCCGTAAACGGATCTACCTAGAATTTTTCGAGCCCTCTGTACCTTGTCCTCATATTCCGTAATAATATCTTGCATCATAGCGGTTTTCCCTGTTAAATCTGCAATTTTAAATAGAGTCGATTGCCAGTCCTCTCCAGGGTTGTTTAGGTGACAGATTGGGGCCAACTTATTTAAATGAAGACAGGTTTCCCAACGCTCTATACCAGCATCTAACATAATTAATGTTGGTTTATAGTGAAAGAGGTGTTCCATTTTTCCATACTGTACATCGATATCAGGCACATCCTGTAGACCTAAATAGTCTTGTTTTCCCCACTTGGAATGACTGAATTGCGCAATGGGCGTAATACCTAAAGCTACAAAGAAGTCCTCTAAGAATGGTGCGAATACGCGTACATTATTGCTCTGACTTCGTCGGAATTGCCCTGGGGAAATACCTACATGCTCTTTAAAACGACGATTGAAATAGTATTCATTATTAAAGCCAATAGACTGACTTATTTCAAATACACGATCATTCGTTGTCATTAATAACTGTTTGGCTTTTTCAATACGTATACTATTTAAATAATACAGAGGTATTTGTCCCGTAATATCTTTAAAAATGCGTGAGTAACTCCATTTTGGTACACCTGCCAGTTCTGCTAGCTGTTCGACAGTCCAATCCTTTCCAAAGTGGTTGTGCAAATATTGGATAGATTGCTCTACAGATTGACGATCACTTTGTTGTAGAGGCTTCGTTCGGTTTTGCTCAAAAATAAATAATATCAATTCTTGGAAACGAACATGCTGCTCAAAAACAGTGTGCTCATCTTTTGTTTGACGACACCGATAAATAGCTTCTAATAGTCTATTGCATTGAGAGAAGGGAAGAAGACGTAGTTCTCTAACACTTGTAAAGAGACTAGTAGGAGAATGAGCTTCACTAAGATAGATCGTATTAAATGTCAATTGGTAAAAGCAGAGTGTCTCATCGGCAATGTGAATTTCGACAGGGCTATTAGGTGGAATAATCACACATTTTCCTTTCATAAGGTGGATAGTTTCATGGTTTGTCTTAAGTGTTCCGTTACCACTAATAAGGATGAAAAGAGAATAGTATGTATTGCTATATGACTGCATACCTGCTGAAAGAATAGTATATGAAATAGTTTGTAAATAATAGATTTGTATTAAATTACCCATTGTCCACGCACTCCTAAGTAAAGTTTAAATTTGGAAAACAACACAAAGAAAGCCCCCTAAAGAGCTTTCTATTGTAAATTATTTCACGAACCATTTCTCAAGATCATCATATTTTAGTAGGTTTGCAGTAATGGCACCAGACTGCCAATAAGTTCGATCAGCAATATAAACTTGTCCATTTTTTACAGCAGGAACTGTTTTCCAAAGCGTACTATCTAACCATTTAATCGCCTCTTGATTTTCTTCAGTTTCCCAAGTGCCATTTGAAGGGAAGAGTATAATATGATCAGCATCTAATTCTGGAATAGCTTCTTCAGACAAGACCTCGTGGAACTCTGTCATATCCCGAGCTAATGGATGTGGATTTAAACCAGCTTCCGTATAAATGTAGCCCGTGTAGCGATTCTTTATACCGAATAATGCCAACGTTTTATCTGCCACATTTAGGCGGACAACGGCAACAGTTTCGTCACCAACGGATTCTTCTAACTTAGCTTTTAAATTCGTAACACGTTCCTCATATTTATCAACGATTTCATTCGCTTTCTCAGGGATATTTAAAACATCAGCTATCGTTTTCACAATTTCACGTGGATCTTGTAGTATGTCTTCTTTTAAGCGATAAGTAGGTGCAATCTTTGAATATTCTTCATACTTTGCCTTATCTGCTGCACCATCTACAATGATTAAATCAGGCTTAGCTTGAAGTAATGTTTCTAGACTACCTGTAACGTCAAACTCAGGTACGTCTAAGCCTAAATAATCTTGTTTACCCCAGGAAGGGTGATACCATTGCACAACAGGCTTGACATCTAAGGCAGTTAAATAATCTTCCATATA
This sequence comes from Lysinibacillus sp. VIII_CA, assembly GCF_049943995.1. Lineage (NCBI taxonomy): Bacteria > Bacillati > Bacillota > Bacilli > Caryophanales > Bacillaceae > Lysinibacillus > Lysinibacillus sp. VIII_CA. The sequence continues at coordinate 178,306 of NZ_JBNFXM010000005.1, read as the reverse complement.
GATGGCTGCTACTCGCTGTGGATTTGTTGGAATTGTTACTTCTCCAAACTCATCCTCTACAACTCGTGTATCTTCTTTTGTTGGATTCACACTCTCTGAACTTGTTTGTGTTTCATTTGAACCACAGGCACTTAAAACGAACAGCAGTACAAGAATAAGTACAAATGTAAAATATCGACTGATACGCATGGCTATTCACTCCTATAAATTTACTAAAAACTGATAAATGTTTATCTTAATTTAGAATGATAATCATTCTCGTTTGATTCAAATAAATTATAGGATACCATATAAAAACAAACAATACATATTCTCTACATCTTTTTTATACAAAATGAAGAGTTTAGAGTCCTATTGATTCTTTTTATCAAAAAGTAGCCATAGGAGTGTAACGACCGCTGCCAGCATAACCATAAGGAATCCATATACAGGCGTTTGTGCTAATGATTGATGACGAATAATAAAACCACCCATATAGGAACCTAAAAATATACCGATATTGAAAGCAGAAATATTTAATGCAGAGGCCATTGAAATAGCTGATGGTATATATTTTTCAGACAGTATAACTGCATATAGTTGCAAGCCTGGGACATTCATGAACATAAATAAGCCCATTAGTAGGACCATGAATAACCCAATAATTGGCGATTCAAGAGTAAAGCCAATACCAAGTAAAGCTAATGCAAGTCCTACAAAAATAATAAAGATGGAACGAAGCGGATTTTGATTTGCAAAATGGCCTCCTAGTGTATTACCAATAGCAACGCAAATACCATAGACAACTAATATAATAACTACCGCGTGTGGTGAGTAACCCATATATTGCTCTAATATAGGTGAAACATACGTGTAGACCACAAAGGCACCACCATAGCCAATTGCTGTAATGAAAAGGATTAATAACATTCGAATATTGCCTAATACTTTACCGATATCACGAAGAGAGATTGGGTTACCTTTTGATAATTGGCTTGGTACTAACAAAGCATTACTTATTAAACCAATTATCCCTATAGTAACAATAAATATGAATGACATACGCCAGTCTGTTACTTGTCCAATGAATGTACCTAATGGGACACCCGTCACAGTAGCCAATGTAAGTCCAGTAAACATAAAGGCAATTGCACTTGCGCGTTTATTTGGTTCAACTACATCTGCCGCTATGACAGAAGCGATGGACATAAACACACCGTGTGCTAATGCTGAAATAATACGCCCTATTAATAAAATCGAGAAATTTGGTGCCACAGCTGCAGTTAAGTTCCCAATTATAAAGATTGTCATGACTAGCAATAAAACAGTTTTTCGACTAAGGCGAGATGTTAGGGCTGTTAATAATGGAGCTCCAACAGTAACGCCTAATGCGTATATTGAAACAGTTAAGCCGGCTGTGCTTAAAGATATACCGAAGTCATCTGTCATTAACGGTAAAAGCCCAACACTGATAAATTCAGTGGACCCTATTCCAAAAGCACTGATTGCCAGTGCTAGCAAAGTTAATTTAGCACTTGGCTTTTTTGAATGTGACATACTACTAATATCTCCTTTGATTTTTTTTATCATGTATAGTAATATTCATACATACCTAAAAGATATGTAGAGTACTTTTGGTTACTTTTGAATATTACGGGGGGTTTACAATGCAAAAAATTTATAATATTGGTGTAGAAGCTACACTTGAAGTCATTGGTGGTAAATGGAAACCAGTCATTCTTTGTCATTTAAACCACCATGGTAAAATTCGCACAAATGAGTTTCGACGATTAATTCCAGGAATCTCGCAAAAAATGCTCACTAGTCAATTAAGAGAGTTAGAGCAAGCTGGATTGATCCTTCGAAAGGTCTTCAATCAAGTTCCGCCGAAAGTTGAATATTCCTTAACGCCTTATGGACAAGGAATGGAGCCTATTTTAAACATGCTTTGTACTTGGGGCGAGAAGCATGTTGAAGTATTACAGGATAAAGGCGAAGATGTACTATTAAAACAACGTGACGAAGATATAGCTATGCAGCAAACATCGTAATGAGGGAAAAAGAGACTGTCAAACACGCGACAGTCTCTTTTCCTTGTTAATGCTTATAGAGCAAAGTCATATTCATCAGGATTAGGTCCAACACGTTGTTCAAGGTTCATCGCATTGATGATAGCCATCTCTGCTTCTGTTAAAGTAAAGTCAAAGATATCGGCGTTTTGTATCATGCGTTCTCTACGCACAGATTTAGGAATAGTAATCACGCCATTTTGTACATCCCAACGCAAAATAACTTGAGAGTTTGATTTTCCGTATTTTGCTGCTATTTTAGAAATCGTTTCATCTTCAAGAAGCCCACCTTGCATTAAAGGTGCCCATGCTTCAAGTTGAATTTGGTGCTCTTTACAGAATGAACGAAGCTCCGCTTGCTGTAAGCGTGGGTGGAATTCCACCTGATTCACAACAGGTTTAATACGAGCAAATGATAATAAGTTTTCCAAGTGTGCCACAGTGAAATTACATACGCCAATGGCTTTGATCTTACCTTGTTTATATAGGTCTTCAAGAGCTTTCCAAGATTCAGCAAACTTATCTTTACCTGGCCAATGAATCAGGTAAAGATCTAAATAATCTAACCCTAACTTTTGTAGGCTCTCTTCATAGGCAGCCTTCGTTTCATCAGAGCTTAATCCATCATTCCACACTTTTGATGTTATAAACAGATCTTCACGATTTAAGCCAGTCGATGCTAGCGCCTGTTTAATGCCATCCCCGACACCTACTTCATTGCCATAAATAGCGGCAGTATCGAGGCTGCGATAGCCAACTTCTATAGCGTTTTTAACCATTTCAGCAGTAGCATCATTTGCTACTTGAAAAACACCTAATCCCATACCAGGCATTTGAAGACCGTTATTTAATGTAATTGTATCTTGTAAATGATTAATCATTGCGATTCCTCCAATTGTTTGGATTGCTTATTGCTTTTTCATTATGCTGCTAACATACCTTCAAAAAAAGTACGCACTTTTTTGTGTCATAGAAACGTAGAGGTAACTTTTGTGAGCTAACAATGGCTAGAGGGATAAAAATATTCATCAGCCTCTTATTCAATATCAGATAAATAAAGTTGTCCAATAAAATAGTAAGCACCTTTATTGGCTATATCTACTAGTCGTTGTGGCAAGATAATTGTCTACAAAATGAACAGACGGAAATCTTGGCTTTATTTAAGTAGTAAAAGGAAATGTTTGTTCGATGGAGAATATATGTAGTAATACTGTAAAAGGGGTTTTGAAGATGAATCGTTTAAATTTAATTACATTAGGTGTTAAAGATATGGTGAAGTCTCTCGCTTTTTACCGAGAAGGTCTAGGTTTTGAGGTTGTAGTTTACGGAGAGGAAACAAATCCTGATGTTATATTCTTTAATAATGGTGGGACAAAAATATCACTATTTCCAATTGAAAGATTGGCAAAAGATATTAATGAAGCTAACCCACCTGAAATTGACCATGGCTTTGGCGGAATCACTCTTGCTTATAATGGTAAATCAAAAGAAGAGGTGGACAGTATTTTTGCATTAGCTAAAAAGGCTGGTGCAAAAATTATTAAAGAGCCTGAAACTGTATTTTGGGGTGGTTATAGTGGCTACTTCCAAGATCCGAATGGCTTCTATTGGGAAATTGCTTACGGCGATATGTGGCAGTTCGATGAGAACGATATGCTGATTATTCAATAATTGATATAGATAATTTAGATAAGAAGAGCGTCTATTTTTTATTTTATAACATAAAACGCAACTTTTTTAATTAATAAAAAGTTGCGTCAGACTGTCGACAAAAGGAATTGAGAAGTTCACACTCGATTCCTTTTGTCACTTTTTTTCTTTCATTATGTTTAAAAATGGTAATTTGATATCCCATAAAACAGACTCTTCAAGTATAAGAACTCTTTTAAACCGCCAGCCACGTCCAAGTAGCTAGTTTCTTTAAATTCATGGCAGCAAGAGTAAGCATCGCCTACATGGACAATTTTTTCAGACCTCTAGGTTGTCCATCGCATACCATGCTTTTCCTTTGCATCGGCAAAGACACGCTCAATCGTTACTTTACGCTTGCATAAATTTGTTTGATGTCATAGGAATGGCGTAAATGTTCAGCTTCCTCCACATACAGTTCCCAAATATGAAGTTGAATGAGTTTTTTGTGATTCTTACTTTCCGTACATTGGGAAAGGCTTGACACTTAGTACAAATCAAAGGTTTCGATGTATTATCACCTCAAAAATTTACTTTTCACCCTATGTAGGTGGGGTACTTTATTTAGAAGTTGATGGGAACGAAGGGCGCTGACTCCAGTGGGAAAAGCGGGAAAGTCGAGATTCTGGACTGAGCGAAGCGAGGGAAGCAGCTCGACCCCGCCCGCGGAAAGCGTCCGCCCGTAGTGGAAATCAACGGCTTTACTTTATTTCATTGAGTTTGTCTGCAGTCTGATGCAACTTTTTTAAATTAGTAAAAAGTTGCGTTTTTTTCACTTTCACGTTAAAAAATAGGAAGAAAATAAGTAGGGGATTACCATATAATAACCAAGTATGGAATTTATCTTGTACTTCAATTTAAGATAAATGTATAATGCAAAATATGGTATTTTGGGATAGCTTTCGAATAGATATAAGGAGGGTGAAACAATGATTCGTATATTATACATAGAGGATGAAAAGGAAATAGGATATTGGGTTAGTAAAGAGTTAACTGAAAGGGGCTATGAAGTAACATGGTTAGAGTCTGGGGACGGTATGGAGCAACATATTTCCTCAAAGGATATTGCCATACTGGATGTGATGTTACCTGGTTTAGACGGCTTTTCTATCGGTAAAAGAATTAAAAGGGAAAATAAAGAACTGCCGATTTTAATGCTATCTGCTAGAACGGCAGTCGAAGATAAAATAGAAGGTTTGAACTTCGCAGATGATTACTTAACAAAGCCATTCCATCCAGATGAATTAGTAGCAAGGCTAGAAGTATTACTAAGAAGATATCAAAAAAATGATGATGTGTTGGAACTACAGCATCTTAAAATGTATACAAAAGATATGAGGATAATGAATACATTGACTGAAGAAGAAATTCTCTTGACGGGTAAACAGTTTTATCTTTTACAGTATTTCATTCGCCATCTCAATCAAATTTTAACGAAAGAGCAACTTTATGAGGGGGTTTGGGGTGAGAGCTATATCGAAGGTGATAAAACATTGATGGTACATATTCGATATTTAAGAGAAAAGATAGAAACAAATCCCGCAAAGCCAACGATTATTGAAACGATTCGAGGGATTGGTTATAGGGTGAAACTATGAAATTCTTCCAATCATTACAAGCTAAATATATGTTGATCATCATATTAGCCTTATCAATTGTTCAAATTTCTTATATGGTAACAGCCATGTTTGTATTAGGAATTACAAAGACTGGGGTGGGCGAGTTTTCTAGTGAGGTACTTTTGGAAAGTGAAATCGAGAAACAATGGCATGCACAATCTAAAAATATAAGCAATGTATCAAATGATGCCATTACTCAGCTTTTTCAAAAGTGGCAAGAGCAATTACCTTCGGCTTCTATGTTCTGGGTAAGTGAGGATGGGACATTATTGACTACAGTAAATGTTCAGGAGGAGCTTCCAGCAAAGTGGACACCCGCATTTACTACTAAATTCATAAAACAGCGGTATGGGGAAGACCCATTTACAGTTATTTCCTTCTTGGGCGATGATGTATCCAATGGCTTTATTGTTTTAGAAGTTCCAAGGAACGTATTTAATCCGCCACTTATCAATATTTATGAAAACTATGGTAACTTCTTATTTCTTGGCGTTATAGCCATTATTCTATTTTTCATAGTCGTATCTTGGTTATTTTTCAAAGGAATCCGAAAGAGACTTTTATATCTTCAAGATGCCATGGAAATACGGGATGTAGATGGTTTACCTATTGAAATCCATGTGAAAAAGAAAGACGAAATTGGGCAACTGGAGCATAGTTTTAATAGGATGGTTTGTGAGCTGAGAGAAAGCAAACAGCGTCAGCAAAAAGAAGAGCAACTAAGACGGGAGCTGATTGCGAATCTCTCACATGATTTGCGAACACCTTTAACAAAGGTAAGAGCTCAATCCTACTCAATTAGTAAAGAAGCATTGTCAGAGGAAGGTACGCATGCATTACGAGCGATGGAAACATCTATAGTGAATATTGATGCTTTAATTGAAAATTTAATGTCCTACACATTGCTCATGTCAAGTAAATATAAATTTGAACCGAAAGAAATCAATGTTATTCGTTTTGTACGAGAGCACCTGACGACCTGGTATCCCGTTTTTGAACGAGAAGGCTTTGCCATTGATATTGAGCTACAAGCATTTGAGCATCATGAATGGTATATAGACCCCATTTGGTTAGGCCGTATACTGGATAACCTCTTCCAAAATGTACTACGACACGCCAATAGCGGGAAATACATAGGTGTGAAAACAGAGTCGACAGCGAGTTATACGGCATTTATTATTGAGGATCATGGAAATGGTATGAAAAATGAATCAAATGCAAAGGGTGCAGGAATAGGTTTATCAATTGTAGATGTTATGGTAAAGGGCATGCATTTAGATTGGGATATTTGTTCGGATCCATCGGGTACAAAAATTATAATAAAACATGTAAATCCATCTGCGAAGCTTGGTCTGTAAAGGCTCGCAGATTTTTTTTAGGCTTTTTTAAACAAAATTTAAACTTAGCCCTTACCTGTTTTTAAACTTCTATTCTTATGATAGTTAAAGAGGTGAGGATATTGGAATATATCGTACAAACACAAAACTTATCAAAAAACTTTGGAAAAGAACAAGCTGTATCAAATATAAATTTGCAAATACGCAAAGGTGAAATTTATGGGTTTTTAGGGCCTAATGGAGCGGGGAAAACAACAACGATTCGTATGCTTCTTGGTCTAATGAAGCCATCCTCAGGAACAATAAAAATTTTTCAAAAGGACATAGTGAAGGATCGTATTCAAATATTAGCGAATGTAGGTTCATTAGTTGAAAATCCATCTTACTACCCACATTTGACGGCCTATGAGAACTTGGAGGCACTACGAAAAATACTAGGTGTACCAAAAACCAGAATCGATGAAGTTCTGCAAACTGTTCGTTTGAAGGAAGCTGCAAATAAGAAAGTAAAGGGCTTTTCACTAGGAATGAAACAACGCCTTGGTATTGCTGCTGCTTTACTGCACAACCCGGAGCTACTCATTTTAGACGAACCAACGAATGGTCTCGACCCTTCAGGTATTATTGAAATTCGCAATTTAATTAAAAGACTACCAAAGGAATACGGGATGACCATTATTATTTCCAGTCATTTATTATCAGAAATCGATCAAATGGCTACACAGGTAGGTATTGTTTCTAAGGGGACATTGATTTTTCAAGATTCCATTGAGGGAATGCGTAAATTTGCACAACCAAAGGTTACTTTTAAAGTGAGCAATGGTGAAAAAGGATGGCGTTCCCTTTTAGCAAATGGCATTAAGGCAAACTATCAGGATGACGTCATTTTCTTAGAGGAATGTTCTGACGAGAAAGTAGCACATATTGTTCAGGTCCTGGTTCAGGAAGGGATTTCAGTATTTCGAGTAGAGGAAGAAAAACGCTCATTGGAGGATATATTCCTGCAAATGACGGCGGGAGAGCTAAAGTTATGATGAGTAAACTATTAATTGCTGAATTTTTAAAGATCAAACGGAAAGGTATATGGTTTTTAACGCTTTTAGGTCCCGTTGGCGTAGTTGCTCTGCAAATGGTCAATTACGGTGTGAGGAAAGACTATCTTTTACAGCAGAGCGAGAATGATTGGGGTTATTTTTTACTGAACATTCATTCCTTTACACCGTTGGCAGTTGTATTAGGTATTGCTATCCTAACGTCATTCATGGCGAGTATAGAAAACGAGACAAATGCGTGGAAACAGCTCATCGCTTTACCTGTTTCAAAGCTATCCGTGTATTTATCTAAATTTACAGTATTAACGATTCTGTTATTTTTGTCTTCAACACTATTAATGATTTTTACACTGAGTTACGGACTAATTTTAAGCTTAGGTGAAACGGTCCCTTACTTAGAGCTCGCCAAGTATAGTTACTTCCCAGCTCTTGCAGCATTACCAATACTAGCTCTTCAGCTGTGGATTGCTAGTGTTTGTCATAACCAAGGTATCTCGATTACTGTAGGAATTTTCGGAGTGATTTTTTCCTATTCTTCCTATGTTTTACCGGATTGGATGATATGGAAGTGGCCATCATTGATGAATCAATGGGATGAGCCGATCATCAATGTCATGTTAGGAGTGGGGATTGGTATCTTACTCTATATTGCTGGCATGATTGATTTTGCAAGAAGGGACGTGAAATAATGACGGCTATACTGCGAGCTGAATGGTTTAAATTACGAAAATCAAAAATGGTACCAATTATCTTAGCAGGACCCATTATTGGGCTATTTATCGGATTATCAGCCAATTTAGAGGATAATATGTCAGGGGTATCAATCAATGAATGGTATATTGCGTTGTTCTCCATGAATTTAACATATGCTTTATTATTCTTACCACTTATTACGGGGGTTTTGGCTAGCCTCATTTGTAGGTACGAACATCATTCTGGTGGCTGGAAGCAGCTATTAGCATTGCCTGTAACGAGGGGGAAAGTATTTGTAGCTAAATATGTGTTAATCGTACTGCTTGTTATGGCGATGCAGCTACTGTATCTATGTTCAGTTTGTGCTGTAGGGATGATAAAGGGGTATACGGATCCTTTTCCAATGGAGATTGTATGGAAAAGCATTGTGGGAGGATGGGTAGCGACATTGCCTTTAGTAGCCCTTCAATTATGGATGTCGATAATGTTTAAAAGTTTTGCTGCTCCTTTTGCAGTCAATGTGGTATTTACCTTACCCTCTATTTTTGCTATTAATTCTGAACGTATTGGACCTTACTATCCATGGGCACAGCCCTTTTCGATGATGTATATTGGTGGCAGTACAGACGATGTATTTTTTGTGCCATGGGAGCAATTGTTAACAGTTGTCGGTGGTGGCTTCATCCTATTTTTTCTTGGTGGGTATTTCTACTTCCAACGAAAAGCCATTTAACCTAAAGGGGAGAATTGACATGAAAATGAAACGAAGTTTGAGAATATTAACTACATGTATATTACTAGCAGTTTTAGCTGGCTGTGGACAGGGGGCGGCTGTCAAAGATGCCTCTCAATATAGTAGTGAAATAAAAGATATTACTATACCTGATGATGTAAAAGTTATTGGCTTTGGAGAGGCAACACACGGAAATGTGGAATTCCAAGCCTTAAAAAAGGATCTATTTGAAGCAATGATGAAGAATGAAAATGTTCGTGTCTTTGTTTTAGAGGGGGATTTTGGAGGAGGCCAACAAATAAATCAATTTATTGTCAATAGTGTTGGCACGGCGCAAGATGCTATTAAAGCACTGGATTACGGCATTTATCAAACTGAACAAATGGTGGACTTTGTGCAATGGATGCATGACTATAACCTAACAGTCAAGGAAGAAGATAAAATTTATTTTTATGGTAATGATATGCAGCGCTATGATGATAGCAAAAAGGGCTTACTTGATTATTATGGGGATGTCGATGCTGAAACAGCTAAGCAATATACGGCTCAGCTTGAACATGTGTCCAACAAAACAATGAGAGATTTATCGAATAGCCAGTTAGTAGAGCTAGATAAAACAATTGATGCCATCATCAAAGATTTACAATCAAACAAGGAAGCCTATGAGAAAAAGTCATCAAAGGATGCCTTCTCTTTTGCGGCGCAATATGCACAAATTTTAAAGCAACGTACGCAATTGTTTTTAAACGATGGTAATTACATGAATTTACGTGATGAATACTTAGCTCAAAATTTACAATGGATTGTTGATTTCGAGACGACGAAGGGCCATGATAAAGTATTGATGTCTGGTCATAATGGCCATATAGATAAAACGTCTGCTACAATGGCAGGTTATAAGTCGATGGGACAATATTTAAATGAGTACTATAAAGATCAGTACTTTGCCATTGGTACGGATTTTGTGACAAATACATTCCAAGCACCGAATGGGTCTGGTGAACGTAAGGAGTATACGATAGAACATCATAACGCTCTAGTGGATGCCTTTAGTGATATCCATGACAACATCTTTTATGTGGATTTTGAAAATGCTAGTCAATCAGAAGAGCTATCTAATATCCTTACAAAGGAGCAAAGAATGGGCAATATAGGCGATGATTTTCGTCCTTGGTATAAGCTTACAAAAATGCTCTATACCATTAAAATGACACCAGCAGACGCATATGATGGTCTAATAATTGTGCAGGAAGCAACACCAACCCAAGTAACCGATTAGTTAAATATAGCAATCTCCATCAAAAAATCTTTGTTCTTCTCCATTATGATAAAAGTGAGGTGAGAAATATGGAGTATAGTCAGGCAACACAAAGGATTATTACTTATATCGAGGAGCAATTGATGGAAGAAATAGAACTTGAGTTTATGCTGAGTATTACGGGGTATTCGAAGTTCCATCTAAGTCGAATCTTTAAACAAGAAACAGGGCTTACGATTGGTGAATATATTCGGATGCGGCGATTAGCTGTGGCTGCCAGTTGTTTAATATACTCCAATGCATCAATCATAACGATTGCCTTTAAATTTCAGTTTCAATCTCAAGAGGCTTTTACAAGAGCTTTTAAAGAAGTGTATGCTTTACCACCAGGAAAGTACCGAAAATTGATGCAATCATTAGCTATGATGGAGGAGGAAAAGTTGATGGAATTAAATGAACAGGTTAAGGGATGGATGCTGAGCGGCGCAAATCCAGAATTATATCAATTTCATACGGATGATAAGGTGTTTCATTCAGGAAAGCGCAGTGGTGTATTATTTTCCACCAATGCATCAGCAAATAATGGGCAATTTGCTACGATGATGCAAGGATTTCAGGCAGCTGACTATAAAGGCAAGAGGCTGAAAATGTCATGTTACTTAAAAACGGCTGAAGCTACAAAATGTGGGGCGTGGATGCGTATAGATAATGGTACGGGTGATACGATTCAATTTGATAATATGGATCAGCGCTCTGTGACAGGAACTACTGAATGGAATCATTATTCTATTGTTCTAGATGTACCCGAGGAAGGTGATTCCATTTATTTTGGTGTGTTGTTAATCGGCTCAGGAAAAGTGTGGGCAGATGGTTTCCGCTTTGAAGAAGTCAACAATTGGGTACCCACAACCAATATGCTTTCGCAGGAACGTTTACCGAAACAACCAGCGAATTTAGACTTTAGCATGGAGTGAATTGGATACGCTACACTCACGTGTGAACCGAGAATGGACTTTGTTGAACAACGTATTGTTTATCTCTAATTTGTTAAAGCTAACAAAGAGGAGGTGTGAAACGATGGCACAAGAAATTCTTTGTGAAGTCAATAACTGCACATTTTGGGATTCTGGAAACAAATGCACAGCAGAAAAAATTTATGTTGTCAGCCAAAAGGGACAACATGCTTCCAACAGTGAGGAAACTGACTGTAAAACTTTTGAACCTGAAACGCATTAATGCAAAAAAGGGTAGCCACTTATAGGTTACCCTTTTTCCCTGTCTTTATTAATAAGCATCGACCTTTTCTTTATTAAATAAAAGTTCATGTGCATTGTTTACTTTTTCCTCTACGTAATCCAAAGAGTACTTACCCACCGAATCTGTTAAATCACCAATTGCCCGCGACAAGTTATCAATGATCGAGATTAATTTATGCATTTCCGTGTGGTCTTTTTCTTGGTGCATCTCATCCATAATTTCATATGCAAGACGCTGAATTTTCCTTAGTCGCAATTTCTCAGAGTGCATTGAATCCTCCTTATTGAACCAATTTATGATGTCTAAATATATGAAAAATAAGTAGGTTTCATGAATGACTTTTTTTAAAAGTAATTGTTAGGATCATTAAGGGACAATGAAATTTCCTTTATACCAACATCAATTTTTGACTCTTCCACATTGGAAACATTTAATTTCAACATTCGCTCATGAAAAAATCCCTCTAAATAATTACGGTTAATCGAATCTAAAAGTATATTGCTTTGTTTCAAGTGCTGGATAAGCTTATCGATATTGACCTGTCTTGGTAGAATAATATGGCTATGCATACAGATTTCCTTAGAAGCTTTAAATTTTGCTAAATGGGCTGTTATAGATTGTTGAAGTCTGTTAGCACGTATGGCATAAGACTCGCTGACCTTCTTTTGATAACGTTCAAACATACCACTTTTTAAGTAAAGCTCTAAGGCTGCCTGGGAGATCATTGAGCTATCAATATCAGTTGTATTTTTAAATTGCCTAAATGTTTGAATGAAGACCTCTGGTAAAACGGCTAGCCCTATACGTAAACCCGGAAACATGATTTTAGAGAAACTTTTTAAATAAATGACATGTTGCTGTGTATCATCTGTATAAATAGGATCTATTTTCGAATTTTGCTCGAAATCCGCTAAATAATCATCCTCAACAATGTATACATGATATTGATAAGCAAGTTGACGAATCATATCTTTCTCCTGTTTGCTATAAGAAGTCCCTAGAGGGTTGTGCAAGCGAGGCATAGTGTAAAAAAACTTAATGTCATAACTATTAAAAATGCGCTCTAACTCATATAAATTAATGCCATCTGTTGTTCTTTTTATGCCGATGGCAGGAATTCCGTAGGTTTTCAAATAATCCATATACAAATGATAACTAGGTTGCTCCACTAAAATTGTTGAGCGACCATTTGGAAATGGCATAATACTCAGCAAAGACAGGGATTGTTGTACGCCCGAAGTGATAAAAATGTTTTCTTCTTTAGTGAACACTTGATAGTTTGTTAATAGTTTTTTTGCCTCTTTTATTAAGGAGGGTAAGCCTTGTGATGTCCCATATCTAAATAGGTCTGCTTGGTATGTATCGATTGCCTTGTTGAGGCAATGTTGAAAGTCTTGGTACGGAAAAGCATGCCAGCTAGGTGAGGAGGTAGCAAAATCTATATGGTCTTGAACCTGTGGCTGAAGGGGTAATTGATGGTCAACAACATAGTGGCCGCTTTTCGGTAATGCATAGATAAGATGCTGATCCTCAAGTTTTTTTAAAGAAGTTAAAATAGTACTTTTACTGCAGGAATATTGTAGTGATAACTGACGTATTGAAGGGAGCTTTGCCCCTGATTGAAGAGTACCTGTTTGTATTTGAGTCAAAAGCTGTGAATAAATCCATTCATATTTAAGCATATTTAACCTCCAGCACACCTGTATCGGTACAGATGCGTTTTTTTCATATCGTCAATGTGTGTTCTTTTTTATACGATAACATTACCGGCCGGAAATGATGGAGAAGGAGCGTTATCGTATGTTAGAAAAAAGAAAAGCCTATATAGCAGCAATTTCGTATGCATTTGTTATTGGACTTTCATTCCTATGTGTGAAACTTACTTTGTCGGTGGCGAGCCCTATTGATACATTAGCTCACCGCTTTACAGTTGCTTTCATCGGCATTGTTATTTTACTAGTATTTACGAAAAATAAGCTAACAATAAAAAAACAGGATTTATTAAAAATTTTACCTTTAGCCCTATTGTATCCTATAGTTTTTTTCACGTTTCAAGTGCTTGGGCTTGCTAGAATTTCATCCTCAGAAGCTGGAATTATTCAAGCAACAATCCCTATTTTTACATTAGCACTAGCAAGTTTATTGTTAAAGGAAAAAGCTACATGGGGACAGTATGTTGCTATCTCGATTTCTGTACTTGGTGTGATTTATATGCTAATGATGAATGGGGCAAATGCTACTACTGGAAATATTTTTGGCAGCGGATTTATTTTGCTTTCAGCTTTTGCAGCATCAATTTATAACGTCTTTGCAAGAAGGCTTACAAAGCAATATTCTTTACTGACATTAACCTATGTCATGACGTTATGTGGATTTGTTATTTTTAATGGGATAGCTATAGGAGATCATGTGATGAAGGGCACCATCCATGATTTTTATAAGCCATTTCTACATGTTGACTTTATCATTGCCATTTTATATTTAGGCCTATTATCCTCGCTAGGCACGTCTTATTTATCAAATTATGCTCTATCTATATTAGAGGCCTCTAAAATGAGTGTTTTTAGTAATTTGGCTACGCTTATTACTATATTTGCGGGTGTTTTATTTTTACATGAAACCTTCCAGAAGTACCATTTAATCGGGGGAGTCATGATTGTTATGGGGGTTATAGGAACAAATTATTTCGGCATGAAGAGGGTAGCGAAAAATGAGCAAATATAGCCTCTTATTATTAATAAGCTGTATATGGGGGTCTCAATTTTTCTTTGTAGCGCTAGTGACAAATGATGTTGGTGCAATAACCTTATCGTTGTTGAAAGCGCTAATAGGTGCCATTTGTTTAAGTGTCATTAGCATATTTTTGAAAAAGGACAGCAATCATGTGAATAGTAAATACTATTGGGCAATCGCCATTTTTGAAGTAGTAATTCCATTTGTCCTGATTGCACAAGGTCAAAAATATGTTAGCAGTAGTAATGCATCTATTGTAATAGCTATGGTTCCCATAATCACGTTAATTTTTGTCGTTTTTTTCTTTAAGAAAAAGGTTAGTAAGTTCCAACTCATTAGCATTTTATTAGGTCTCGTGGGAATCAGTATTCTTTCATGGCCAACACAAGAGATGGACGGTTCAAGTACAGTATTTGGCAATGCATTACTGCTCTTGGCCGCAATGAGCTTTGCACGATCATTAATATTAATGGAAAAGCTGGGGGCTGGCTCACCTATCGTACATATGCGAAATGTTTTAGGAATAGCCACGGTCATTTTATTACCAATGGCGATGATCTTTGAACAGCCATTCCAACTAAATATGAGTGGCATACAGATTGTTGCCGTAACCATTTTGGGGATTTTCCATTCGGGGATTGTTTACATGCTTTATAATTTATTGATAAAAAAAGAGGGTGCATTATTTGCATCTCTTAGTAATTATGTAGTTCCTGTAGTAGGTGTACTATTGGGTTATTTTATACTAAAAGAGACATTGGAAATCAGACAATTCGTAGGCATATGTATTATCCTTTGTGCCCTGTTATTATCTAAAGAGCGGGTTGTTCATAAAAAGACAAATGATGAAAATTAATGATTTGGGATTATTTAATGACGTACAATTCTAATAAAACTACTTTTTCAAGACGGGAGGCATTTATGAGTAATATCTATGTCATTAGACATTGTCTTACACAAGGGCAATCACCTGACGCCCCTTTAACACAGACAGGCATGAGGCAAGCAGAAAGCTTAGCTGATTTTTTCAAAGATACTACCATTCATCGAATTCTCTCAAGCCCCTTTTTACGCGCAGTCCAATCCATTAAAGCTATCAGTAAAGAAAAGGGTATTCAAATTGAAATAGAACATCGATTGTCTGAACGACTTTTAAGTACAAAAGATTTGCCAGATTGGTACGAAAAATTACAGGCAACATTTATGGATATGGACTTATCATTTGATGGGGGAGAATCCAGCAAAGAAGCAATGGACCGCATTGTGAATGTTGTAGAGGAGGCTGTTGCTCGAAATGTTGAAAATACCTTACTAGTGAGTCATGGCAATATCATCACCTTATTATTGAAACATTATAATAAAGATATTGATTTTCAATGTTGGAAAGATTTAAGTAATCCAGATGTTTTTGTATTACAGGTAAAGCACAATAACATCGTAATAGAACGGGTATGGAATCCACAGTAGGAAAGCCTTCTGCCGTTGCTTCGCTGAAGGCTCAAATCGTTCAATATTGAAAGTTCACACGGACAGAGGCATTTATGTCGATTTGCCCTTGTTCAATAGGTGTCATATCGGAGGAAATTGCCATTGAGCGATATAGAATAGGCGTATTAACTTGTTCTTCCACAATTTCAGTGGGGAGTAGCTGCAAAGGTAAATGCATCGTTTCAGCAATGGTTTTCGCCTTTGCCTGAGCATTATGCAGCGCTAAACTCAATGCTTGCTGATAATAGGCATCTACATGGTCAACTTTAAATTGAATGTTTGTGATACGATTTGCCCCATTATCTACTGCTGTATCAATGATTAAGCCAATACGTTCAGGATTTGATACATGGACGGTAATGGCATTAGTTACTTCATAACCATTAAAGATTTGTTGGCCGTCTTCAAAATGATAAAGTGGGGTAATTGTATAGGCAGCTGTTTGAATTTGTTCGCTTGGAATGCCAAGGGCTGTAATGGATTGAATAACTCGATTCATAGTTGCCGCATTCTCCTGCTGTGGCTCTTGTACATTTTGGCCTCGCGTTTGAACTTCTATTTGAAGTTGAATGGAGCTTGGCTTAGACTTTACCTGCCCATCGCCCCTTACAGTTATAACACGTGGGGGAATGGATGCCTTCTGATGATGGAGCTGAGCATAGTACATACAATACCACCTTTCATAAGATTTTTTATTCATCATAGTATGCAAAAAATGATTTTATTTGTTTAATCTCTTTAAATATTTATCATGGAGCTTTGTCAATAAAAGCAAGGTAATAATAGAACCTAGCAACGCTAAAGACATGTCCCATTGAGCGTCCCAACGATCTCCCTGCATCCCTAAAAAGTCTTTGGCCCCTTTACTGCCCTTGGAGATTCGGGTGCTTAACCATTCAATGATTTCATAAAATGCAGCAATCGCAAGTAAAATACTAATGGAAATGAACGATAGCCAAGCGCCTTTTGTAAGAGGCGTTTTTCGAATTAAAATTTCCCTTATAACAATCGCCAGCAAGCCTTTTAAAAAATGTCCGAAGCGATCGTAATTATTACGGTGCAAATTAAATTCTTCTTTTATCCAATTAAATAGTGGCACCTCCGAATACGTATAATGCCCACCAATAAATGTTAGAATCGACAATAAGGCAATGATTGAGTAAGAAATGGTTGTGAATCGAAATTTAGGATAGATACAAACTACAATAATAATCGCAACTATTCCTGGGCTAACTTCAGCCAGCCAATCTAAGTAGGAAGATGGTTTAATAACAGACCAGATAAGAACAATTAAAGTGATGGCAAGAAAAGTTACATGTATTTTAAAATGCTTATTACTATTCATGACAACACGCTCCTTTGTCCCAAAGTATGGGGAAGTAGGAGTTTGCTTATTCAACCGATGCTGCGTTAAAAAAAGGAAAAGCGTCTAGTTATTCGTTCTAAAACTGACGCTTTTGTACACATTAAATCATTTTTAAAAGCGCCTCGACACCACTCATACCTTCTGTAATGCCAAGTTGCTCGGCTTCATAAGTCACGGATTCTAACGGGGCTGTTAATAACTCATCAATCGTTTTTACACCAACTGCCCGACCAGCAATGATTTTTCGATCCACTAAGCGACTATTTAAAAGACCTACATCTAATGCGCCGCACATAATGTAGCCTGTATTATTGGAAATGGTTAATAGTGTTGTTTTAGGTAATTGAACAACTACTGCAGTAAAGAAATGCCCCTTAATCATGATAGGTTCAATTGTCACCATTGAAATCACTCCTTTTCTCTATATACATATGGCGATAACTAGCAAGGTGTTCGACATTTCTAATAAAAAATCTTTTAATAGTAAAGAAAAGAAGTCCAATATCAAAATAAAAGGAATCTACTCTTGGCGAATAGATTCCTTTTAGCATTTACTTGGTATAAGACAATAAAGCTGTTTGTTTAAATGTATTTAATGCAATGGTTGCTTCACTTTTAGAAGTATATTCAAACATACGATACGTGTTTTCTTCAAATACGGTAATGATCCACATTTATATTATCCCCTTTTGTGTTACATAACATTTATTAAATTTAATTAGTTGTTATATATCAGTGATGATTTTATTTTACATGAATAAAGAAAAAAATAAAGGGATATTAATGATGTTTCACATTTCGTTCAAATTTATAAAATTTTTTTAAAATAATTAAAACAGGAAAACAGACAATCCTTCACAAGTATAATTCACTGTAAATCGCAAATAGTAAGTTGACGGAGTTCTGTGAATATGGACTTGGGAGGTGATGCTATGACACGTAAATATGTAAGGGTTTTAACGGTTTTCGTTTTAATCATCTCGGGGTTTTTTGTAGGATACAAAGCCCAGGCTAATAAAGGACGTCCGTATTATGAGGAAACAGGAAAAGTTGTGTGGGATATTAACACAGAGGATAAAATAGTGGCACTTACCTTTGATGATGGTCCACATCCCAAATACACAGCGGCGGTGCTTGATTTATTAGCCAAATATGATGCCAAAGCTACCTTTTTTATTATTGGAAAAAATGCTGACAAATATCCAGAGCTTGTTTTACGTACTTATACAGAAGGGCATGAATTAGCGAATCATACGTATACACATCCGTTTAAAGTTTCCATCAATAAATTGCAAGAAGAGCTTCGACAGACGAATAACACGATATATGGTATTACTGGATTTTCCCCAGTTTTATTCCGTCCTGTTGGTGGAAATTACACAGATGCTATGATAAATGCCGCTGTTAAGGATGGCTACAAGGTCGTGATGTGGTCTTGGCATCAGGATACTCAAGATTGGAAAGAGCCCGGTGTAAAGAAAATTGTACAAAAGGTTATGAAAGGCACAAAGCCTGGCGATGTCATATTATTTCATGATGGTGGCGGTAACCGTACACAAACCATTAAAGCATTAGAGGAGATAATACCGGCATTAAAGAAGCAGGGCTACACATTTGTTACAATATCCGAGTTGATTGAAAGTAAACAGCAGCAAGAACAAGTTCAATAATGAAAAATGAGCCATCTCAACAATGTTTGAAATGGCTCGTTTTTCACATATATAAAATCGCTTAGGCTAGAAGAAAATAATTGGAGCTAGTGCAATACCTAGAACAGTCCCTAGTGCAATACCAACGCCAAAGCCGCCTCCACTAAATCCCCAAAAGCCTAAACCATAACCACCATATCTTCTATCAGGTAGAATCCATACCTGTCTTCTGTCGACCCTCGTGATTTCCCCAACATGTACTCTACCAGATGTATCCGAAATTCTAACTCGTTTACCGTGATATTTACAACAAAGATTGTAAGCATCAGTTGGATTCACAATAATCCCTCCTTTCTACTTCATTACAAGTTAATATATGCTAATTAATGCATTTATCTTTAGCCGATTGTCTATCCATCACATATACTATCAAGAGGTGATGACATGGCAGTTATGCCTACAGATAAGTGGCTTGAGGAGTATGAATTTTCCAGAAAATCTAAGAGCAGTGATGAGCTATATAGCTTACAATGCTCGGTGCTATGTGATCGTTTGATCAAACTATTTCAAGAGGGATATACAGAGGAAATACACTTTGAATTACAGCAGCAAGGTCTTTTCCTACCAGAGGAAGAGATTAATTTAAAGAGACTAAAACAGATGAATGTGTGGGGCTGCGTGGAGCAGGAGTTTATGTATCTACAGCAGAAGTGGAATGGTCCAGCTATACCTATTTATATCTTTCCAATTACAAGGCAGCAGAATATCACTAATAAAAATGGTGTGGCTTATCCTCATTCGCTTTTTTTATTTGTGGGAGAAGTAGAAAAACAGGAGCTTCAAGCATTACTCGCCCATGAATACAACCATGTTTGCCGTTTACATTATCTTAAAAAATCCTTAGATGAAATGACTTTATTGGATTCTCTTATATTAGAGGGTTTAGCAGAATGTGCTGTGAAAGATCTTTACGGAGATAGATGGCTAGCACCATGGTTAACTAACTATACATTTGAGAAGCTTATCAAACTATGGAAATCTCAGTTTTTGCCAAACCTACAACTGCAGGGATTGGAAAAGCATCGACCATTCTTATACGGTGGGGAGCTTCCGCTGTGGATAGGCTATTGTATAGGCTATCAAATTGTTCGGTCATATATGAAGAATCTTTCATCACAGCTTCCTTTATTAATAACAAGCCAAGATATACTTGCTGGCTCAGAGTTTCCGCTACAATAGAGTAAAGGAGTGATTGCTGTGTCTAGTGAAATAAAAAATGTATTATTACCAATTGTAGATTCATCCACAAAGGTGCTAATTGTTGGATCCATGCCAGGAAAACAGTCATTAGTAAAACAGCAGTATTATGGTAATCCACGCAATCACTTTTGGCCTATCATTGGCCAGCTATTACAGGTCGAGGTTCCTGAAGATTATTGTGAGAGAATAGCTTTATTAAAAAAGCGTGAAATCGGTCTTTGGGACACAATTGAAGCCTGTGAGAGAGAAGGGAGCTTGGATGCAGCGATTCGTAATGAAAAGCCAAATGATTTTCAACCCCTTTTTGAAACCTACCCGAACATCAAGTTAGTACTCTTTAATGGGGCGAAGGCATTCGATGTTTTTAAAAAGCATATTGGATTAGAGCTTTTAGCAGGACGAGCCTATAAAAAAATGCCATCAACGAGTCCGATACCCGGGAAAAATATTAAATCCTTTGACGAAAAAGTTGAGGAATGGCGAATTATATTGTCATATTTATCACAATAGTTTGCGGGTCATTCAAGCATTGCTTTGTACATAAAAATTTACATAGTTAAGGGTGATGATATGGCGAGAAAGAATGATAAAAAATCGTTAATGAACTCGTTTTCGCTTCCTGCATAAAAAGATGTATGAAGAATGTTCATAAGAAAAGTCACGAAAACGTTGATATCTCAACATTCGTGGCTTTTTGATGTGTTTTCAAACTTTTATTTGGGAACGTTTTTTTGTTTGAAATTTATATTATATTTACTAAAAAAGCGATAGTCTATCAGCCTTCTATAGTTGGCTAGAAGAAAGGGAATAAAAAAAAGAGTAAGAGTAGCAACTTCTAATCCATTTTAATTTTCTTATACTTTGTGAAATACATTATAGAAAAAAATATAATCCAAAAAATAATTATTAAATACACAAGAGCAGTGAGAGGTTCGGTAAACGGATTAACATTATTTTGATAATCTTTAATAATTAGAATAGCTAACACCAAAATTGAACTCCAAAACATAATCATCAAATATAATTTCATAAGATTCTAGACTCCTTTCTATTAACATTTTTTTATTTATAATGTAAATTATGGATATATCGTTAAAAGGGATGGAGGAAAAGTATACGACTGTTAAAACTAGTAACAATTTAAAATTTTTAACTTCTTTCGTTACCATCTTTTTATTAAGTGTAATTTATTTTTCGGAAAATTCCAACGTTGAAGAAAATATTACTCATACAGTAATTGAAGTGCATAAACGTGAAGAAAGTAAGAGCATGGAGCGTTAGAAAGAGATGTATATTTTTAAAACAGAGTTTTTTTTCGGAGCAAATAATAAATATATATTTATTATTAAAAAGATTAATTACTTTATTTATATTTTGGACAGGCTATAAACCTTAGAGCTGCAAGTGTTTCAGGTTTTAAATGTGTATTTAAAATCGTTCCTAAAGACGCAACTTATCCGTTAGTTTGTTGTTGAAAATAAAAAGACATATCAAAAAATACTTTTCCTATGCGATAAAGTTGGAAATCATAAATATACTTTATTAGAAATGCCAAAGGTTATAGGATGAGGAAAATTGGCCTGTTATTATCTTCGCTTAGGTGGGCAATGGCTCAACGGTTAAATGCCCTATTACATATATTGAATTATGTAAAAGGAGGGCTTGTGTGTACAATAATCCATTTAGAGAAGATAATTTTAGAAGACCTGGCTGGGGTGGCAATGATAATTTTGAAACACCGCCATTTGGTCCACCTAATTTTGGTCCGGCTCCAGCTGGACAAATGCCAATGAGTGCACCACCAGGCTTTTCACCGCCAGTGCCCGCACGGCGAGAAGGATCAAGTGGTATTCACTCCTGCTTATTTAGAAACACCTTTATTTGGTTGAATACAGGTAGGAGCTTTTGGTTTTTCCCCACAGTTATAGGAAGAGATTTCATTGCGGGTTTTCGTTGGAGTAATCGGTATGGCTGGTATTTCCGTACCATAACAAGAAATCAAATTCGTTCATTTGAATGTTTTAGATAAAGCTCACACAAAGAAAGTTTCATTTTCAAAAAAATGGTGTTACAATGACGGTAATAAAAGATGAAGGGACGATGGGTGGCTAATGAATAACTAATCTTATTTTTTAAAGATGAAATTAAAATTTCACCAGCAATAAAAATAGGATTAGTCTGCCCATTTTCCATAAATAACACTTGTATTGGTCTTAATCTGCCAATATAAAGCGATTCCGCAAGCTTATTTTACTATGTCTAAAATAAGTAATGGAGTAACAAATATAGCTGTTGCAACAGTTTATTTGTGTATATGTAGCGATGACTAATCCTTCCAAAATACTTGGAGGGATTTTTTTGATTCCTCCTACTGGAGAGGATGAATGTTATGAAGGAGCTTTTAAAATTACAGGATATTAGTTATGAAATAAAGGATACATTCCTATTTGAACATGTGACTGCTACCGTAAAGCAAGGTGAGGTAATCGGCATTATTGGTAGAAATGGTGCTGGAAAATCCACATTGCTTCAATTGATTCGAGGTATGTTAGTGCCCACAACAGGAGAAATCAAGGGGCTACAAACTGTAAAAACGGCATTTGTAGAGCAGGAATTAGCTCATTTTAATAGGATGGAAATAACAACTAAAGAGGCAGATTTGCTATCTAAATGGAAAGTGCCGAATGTGCCATTTGCAGCATTAAGTGGTGGGGAAAAACTCAAAATGCGCCTGGCGGAAGGTTTCTCGCAGGGAGTTCAACTTCTAATGCTGGATGAACCAACCAATCATTTAGATGAACAGAGCACCAATTTTTTGATTAAACAAGTACAAAACTATAGGGGAACGGTTATTGTTGTCTCGCATGATCGATACTTTTTAGATAGCGTAGCGACCAAAATTTGGTCGATTGAGGACAATAGACTTATAGAACATAACGGCAATTATTCAAACTATATGGCTGAAAGAGAGCATCGAAGATTAACACAACAACGTGCATACGACAAGCAGCAAAAAAATATTGAGCGCATTGAGGCACAGATGCAGGAATTGACAGCATGGTCTCAAAAGGGCCATGCTCAGTCTACAAAGCTAGAAGGTTTTAAGGAATACCATCGTGTGAAAGCAAAGCGTCTTGATTCCCAGGTGAAATCCAAGAAAAAGCGATTAGAAGCAGAGCTTGAGAAGGCAAGGGTGGAAGCTGTAAAGCCTGAGGCAGAAATACGCTTTTCTTTAGGCACCCATCAACGTGTCGGTAAACGCTTTTTAGAGACCAAAAATGTATCCTTACACTTCAATGACAGAGTGTTGTTTAAGGATGTGAACGTCACTGCGCAGTTTGGAGATAAAATTGCCATCACAGGAATAAATGGTAGTGGAAAAACAAGTTTTTTAAAAGTCATCTTAGGTCAATTAAAGGCAGAGGGCAGAGTATGGCTATCTCCGGCTGCTAACATTGGTTATTTATCACAAGAAGTCTTTGATCTACCTCTTGAACAGACACCGGAGCAGTATTTTTATCAAGAAACGTTTGAAGAGCGAGGGAAAGTCCGCAATCTCATGAAAAATCTAGGGTTTACTTCTACTCACTGGACATCTGCTATAGGGGAGATGAGCATGGGTGAGCGGGTAAAATGTAAACTGATGGCTTATATATTAGCAGACAAGAACGTTCTTATTTTAGATGAGCCAACGAATCATCTTGACCTGCCTTCCCGTGAGCAATTAGAGCAAACGCTTGCCCAATATAATGGGACATTACTTGTTGTCTCACACGATCGCTACTTTCTAGAAAAGGTAACGAATAGTGTATGGGAGATTCATGCTCAACAGATAGAGAAAAAATGGAGAAAAGAGGTTAAGCAAGACGAGGGTGTAGTGACACTTCGCTTAAAGCTAGAAACCGAGCGGCAGGAAATATTAGGTAAACTTAGCTTTCTCACAGCTAAAGATAAGGACTATGTAATGCTTGATGAAAAATTTAATGAACTGACGAAGCGAATTAACGACCTAAAATAGATAACGTTTAAGATGGTTTTCACTAGGGAAAAATACCGAGAGAGGGAAATTAATAGATGGAGGTACACGCAATGAAAAGAATGCTAGTTCTCCTTTTTTTGAGTATTTGCTTTATAGGTGCCTGTGCTAATCGGGAAGAAAATCAACAAGCACATGAAAGTGAGACCCAAATACCTGTCGAACAAGCTAATCAACATGATAATGGAACAGCTATGGAACAAACAGAGGTCCTGCAACAAATCAAGGATCAAATACAAGCTGATTTCACCATAAAAATGCCAACAACTTTACCTATTACACAGGATTCTTTTTTATCAGCTACTACAAGGACAGAAGGGAATCAGGTGGAAATTGTCTTTTATGAAAGTAAAGAGAGTATGCCGATTAATGATATTCGATTAAAGAAATCAGCAAACGTTATAGCACGATTGCTCGTTAAGCAATACAATAATGCAGAAGGGGCAAGCACCCAAATAGCGTTTGATAATTTTAATCAAAATGGTGGACAAAAAGTGGATCTTGGTGACAATATTAAAGGTTATCAAGACGCGGGGGCAGGCTCCTTATGGACTGGATGGAATGAAGGACGCTGGGCAATTGCCACACATACCCGAACAGAAAATCCTGAGGCTGGTGTCAAGCTTGCAAAGCAAGTAGTAGAATATTTAAAAAGTCATATGCTCCCTATTCCAAAGCAATATGGCATGGCTCAATTGGACGTTTATCAAACAGGCAATTTAATCGTTTGGCAGGATGAAAAGCTTGTGTATACACTCGATTCCATAAAAGACCCACTAAAGGCCATAGAAATAGCTACAGCGTTTGACCAATAATTAAAATCCTAGAGTCTTGTGGCTCTAGGATTTTTTTAGTTGTTTTACTTTATAGAATCAATAAGGCCACTGTAGTCGTGGAATCGCTGTTGCCAACTCTCCATTGGGAAATTTAGTTGTTCCTTTCTATCTAGCAAATCAGTCAGCAAGTTTAGACATATATGCCACCCCGCTAAATCCTTTGGCGTATGCTCTGTCAATTCTTGAAGTGTCTCTACTAATAGGAGGAATGTGCCCTCGTCATTAGAAGAAAGTTCGAATCGTACCGTATCCGTACCCCAATCAAATTCGAGAGTTTCATTTTCTGCATAATCGGTAATGGCTATTGTTTCATAGGCATCTGTTCCATCGTTCATATTAAAATGCATCTTACCATTCTTACGAAGATCAATGATTTCTAAATTGCTCATCCACTTTTGCAGCTTGTCATTTTCAGTGATTGCTGCCCAAACAACATCTATTGAATGAGGGAGCTGGCGTTTGAATGTTGCAACATGATGATTGGATTGTTCTTCAATAGTAGCTAGCATAGTATCCTCCGTCTTTTATGTGATTTTGTCCTTATTATAGGTGTTCTTTATGAACTGTTCAAAGGAGAACATCCCATAAATATATTATTTATAAGAAGTGAGATTTGGGATACTATTGTTAAAAAGGGGGCGTGAACATGACATATGAACAAGCATTAGAACGTTATATCCAAGCAACAAATACTCATGATTTTAATAAGGTAAAGGTTATTTTGCATCCACAGGCTGTCTATTGGTTTTCGGATAAAACATGTACGACTACAGAAGAAATTGGTGCTTACTTCAATCACGCATGGAATGTAATTCAAGAAGAGGTCTATTCAGCAACTGATATAACTTGGCTAACCGTTGATGAAAAAACAGCCACCTGTATTTATACATATCACTATGAAGGCTATCATAATGGGAAATCTGTATCAGGTAGCGGTAGGGCGACAAATATTTTTACATGGATGAATGGTGAATGGAAGTTAATTCATGAACATTTGAGTGGATATATTAAATAATTTCCCATACCATCTGAATAATCAACATCGAGATAATCACAGTTAGTAGTCGTTTGGCTACTTTTATTGGAATGTGTGGTAGCACAAGGAGGCCTAATTGAGAGCCTATAATGGAGCCTAAGGCCATGGCAATTGCATAATGCCATTGAATAAAGCCTGTTTGATAAAAAACAATAAAAGCTCCAGTACAACTTCCAAAAAGCAGTGCACGCGTGAGCTGTACGGCCTTTATGTAAGTGTGTTGGCAACGCCAATAATATAAAATACTAAAAGTTGAAGAACCAGGACCAAACCCACCATCATACATAGCGATAAAAAATGGCTGCCAAAGGGAGGACGTTGTATGCTCTGTAGGATTCACAGTGTCAGTCCAAGCCTTGTTTTTTAAAGTGACAACTAATGCAAAAATCAGTAGGATACAGGCTGTAACATTCATATTTTGTTCGGATTGTGACACGGCTAGAAGTGCACCACCAGCTCCTCCTATAACAGCAATAGCTATGTATTTTAAAATAACTTTGAAATGTAGCTCCTTATGATACAGTAAATAAAAAATGCTAGATAAAGCCGATATACCGGTCGAAAATTTATTTGTAGCAATACTAGTTTGAATGGGAATACCGACCAGCATCATAGCGGGTAGCGTCATAAGACCTCCACCTCCCGCAAGTGTACCGATAAAGGCAGCTATTATACCAATGCATACGAGGGTTAAAGAGATTTTTGTATAATGTGCCATGAAACTAAGGAGTACAAGGAACAATATCCATAAAATTTTTTTCATAGGCTACTCTCCTCACTTGGATAGCTTTAGGGTAAAGGTATTTAATTTATAAATCTAATATATTATTTTTGAGTACATATAAATATTATTTATCTTTTGGAAGACTAAGGGAGATTGCTGCATACAAAGGAAGAAAGAGGCGAAATCCAATGCTGCGAGACAAAAAGTCGATTATTAAACACTATGAACATTCTCTTCATTGGGTAAAGAATTTGAGGAATTTAACTGAGGAGCAATGGCGTATGCCAATTGAATCTGGAAAATGGTCAGTTGCAGAGGTGATAGGGCATCTTACACCCTGGGATAAATTTGTGTTAGAACAACGAATACCATATTTATTTACTAATACATCGTTACCTAAAGGACCAGATGTCACGAATATGAACACGAGGGCAGCTGAGAAAAGTCGTGAACAGCAGTTAGAAAAAACGATTATTGAATTTGTTTTGACAAGACGTCAATTGCTTCAAACCATTCAGCAATTTACAGATGAGCAATGGCAGCAGTCGTTCAATATTGGGCAGTCTAACATAACGATGGCTGATTATTTTGGCGGATTAATTGACCATGATTTACATCATTTTTCACAAATTCAGAGTGTTTTACATGTATAGGAGCTAGCACATGGATATCAAGTATTTAATAGATTACTTTGCACAGGCATCTGTAAAGTTTACCGATGTCTTTACCAAAAGAATGGAGCCAGGAGAGGTTGATTTAGGGAGAACTACAGCACCAGAAAAATGTGGAATTATTGTGCCGCTTGCAGGAAGTGCTATCTTTAGCTTGAATGGAACGCCATATGTGATGGAGCCAGGAGTAATAGTGCATGCTGGTCCTCAAATGCCAATTGAAGTGAACGTAACAAGTCAGAAGGTTTGGGAATATGCTGTAGTTCACTATAATCTACCTATGGAGGAGACGGCATTATATCCACTGGTGGAACAACATTTTCTCATTAAAACAGGACATAATACGCAAATTATTACCCAGGTACAGCAGCTAGTAGAAAGCTATTCCTTTCCAGGTAATATGGCCGTATTTAAGTCCAAGACATTATTCATGAACTTGCTGGAACACATTCTTATAGCGGCAAAAGTGAAGGTTCTGGATAATGCCAATGAATTAATGGAGCAGGCTTTACAGTATATACATGAGCACTATGCGGAGCAGATTTCGGTATCAAATATTTCTAGTGAATTTGACATTGAACGGCGTCGTTTTGCCTATTTATTTGAGCAGCATACAGGTATGAATCCAAGCAAATATATAACAGAATACCGTATACGACGTGCGAAAGACTTACTAGAATATGGTGGAATCCCTGTAGCTGAAATTGCAGAATGTGTTGGATATGTAGATTGTTTTTATTTTAGTAGAGTATTTAAAAAGTGTACGGGTTTATCTCCCTCAGCCTATCGCAAGTTAAAAATAGAGGAAGCCAAATATGTATGAATGACTGTTTCTTATAAAAAAGGAGCAGTTTTTTTATGGCATAAATCGGCAAAAGTCCATGTCATTTTCGAAATCGTCCATTCACAATCTATTTTCACTTTGTTAGGATAGTATCCGTAAATGATAATGAGTATCAATTATATGTTGACATACATATGTAAATGATTATCATTATCAATATGAGCTTGTTAGGAGAGAATATCTATGAATAAATATTTTAAAATGTGTGCACCAGCACTTTTAGCACTATCATTAGCTGCATGTGGAACAGATAAGGCAGAGGAGTCTACTTCAACAAATAATACAACGGAGACAAGTGTAACAGAATCACAGACAGAACTAGCTAAGACACAGACAATTACGTACTTGGGTGAGAAATATGAGCTTCCAGTAGAAGTGAAAAATATTGTCGCTGCAAGTCTTGAATCTATGGAAGACGCTGCAATGCTTGGAATTAAGCCCGTAGGTGTACTTGAAGTAGGTGGCAAAGTGCCAGCATATCTAGCATCTGATTTTGAAGGTGCTACACTGGTAGGAAATAAAATGGAGCCAAATGCAGAGGCCATTCTTAATTTGGATCCAGATGTCATTGTAGGTACTTCAAAATTCCCTAAAGAAACGGCTGAAAAGTTGAACAAAATTCAAACAATGATACCTTACTCACATATTTCAACAAACTGGAAGGAAAATTTGACAGTGCTTGCACAGCTAGCTGGTAAAGAAGATGATGCTAAAAAAATCATTTCTGACTATGAGGCAAAAGTTGCTGATGCACAGGTTAAATCGAAGGAGCAATTAGCTGATAAACAAGTATTAATCATCCGTGTTCGCGGTGGTGTAATGTACATTTATCCAGCTGGTGTTTATTTAAATCCTGTTTTGTATGAGGATTTAGGTGCTCCAGTTCCAGAGGTAGTGACGACAGCTAAAGCGCAGGCAGAATTATCGCTAGAAACATTAGCTCAAGTAAATCCAGATGCAATTTTCCTTCAATTTGAGGAATCCGAAAATAAGGATACTCCTAAGGCGTTAGAGGAGCTACAAAAAAATCCAATTTTCACTAGCTTAAAGGCATCACAAAATAATGAAATTTATGTCAATACAATTGACCCGTTAGCACAAGGTGGTACGGCTTGGTCTAAGGTTAAATTCTTAGATGCAGCAGCTGAAAAATTACTTAAATAGTATACACAGGCTGGTAGTAGGTTTGGTGATATCACCAGGCTATTACCGGCCTTTTGTTCAGTAGAAGTTTGGATACTAAAATGGTATAGAAAAAGGTGTGAAAGTTGAAAAAAACAAACGTAGTGTCATTTTCAATATTAGCAGTATCTCCTCTCCTTATTGCCCTTGTGGCGCTTGTTTCTGTTATGTATGGAACAAAGGATATTAGTGTAATCACTGTGTGGCAAGCAATATCAGCATTCGATCCTTCTAATGTTGATCATCAAATTATACGGACAGGACGTATTCCTAGAATAGGCGCAGTCTTGTTAGTAGGAGCCTTTTTGGCAGTTGCGGGTGCAGTTATGCAGGGAATTACACGAAATTATTTAGCATCTCCTTCATTGATGGGTGTCAACGATGGCTCTGCATTTGTTATAACATTAGCCATTGTCTTTTTCCCAGGACTGCCTAATTATCAAATGATTTTATTGTCAATGCTAGGTTCTGCACTGGGTGCGGGCATTGTTTTTGGCTTTGGCTCGTTAATTCGGAATGGTTTATCACCAGTAAGGCTAGCCATTATTGGAACCGTTATTGGGACATTTTTAAGTAGTATAGCTACAGCGATTGCGATGTATTTTCAAGTATCACAAACAGTCAGTGCTTGGTATAACACTAAGGTACATATGGTAGATATGGATATGTTGATGCTCTCTATTCCATTTGGATTAGTTGGTTTATTATTGGCCTTACTATCCGCGAGGGCCATTACGATTACCTCGCTAGGTGAGGATATTGCAATGGGACTAGGTCAAAAAACAAAGGCAGTACGGATTATTAGTATGCTAGCTGTCGTATGCTTGACAGGGACAGCAGTTGCTCTCGTTGGGAAAATAGCCTTTGTAGGGTTAGTTATTCCGCATATTACTCGTTTTCTTGTTGGAGTAGATTATCGCTATATTATCCCTTGTGCGGCGGTTATTGGTGCCTTTTTCTTGGCGCTTTGTGATGTCCTTAGCCGCTTTGTTAATTATCCATTTGAAACGCCAATAGGAGTCTTAACAGCATTAGTTGGTGTGCCATTCTTCTTATATTTAGTTCGAAAGCACGGAGGTGAAAAACGTGCGTAAACATACCTCAAGTGTATTCTTAATGACTATGTCGACGCTTTTACTTTTGATTTTAGTTGCAAGTTATCTACATATTACAAATGGTGTTTTTGATATGTCTGTGATGGATGTCATAAAAACATTATTGCGTATTGAACCTAATCCAAAATTTGATCTTGTTATTTTTGAATTCCGCTTACCACGAATTGTCATAGCTGGGCTCGTTGGTATTGGATTAGGAATGGCGGGGGTTGTATTACAGGGTATTACGCGCAATGGGCTCGCAGATCCAGGGATATTAGGAATTAATGCTGGAGCTGGTGCTGCGGTCGTAATTTTTATGTTTTTCTTTCAATTAAAATTAGTGAGTGCAGATATGAACAGCTGGCTATCCATTTTAATGATGCCATTGTTCGGTTTTATCGGTGGAACAATTGCGGCTATATTAATTTTTACGTTTGCTTTGAAAAATGGTCATCTCGATATGCAGCGATTAATATTAACTGGGATTGCCATTAACAGTGGATTTGGCGCTTTATCATTGTTTCTATCTCTAAAAATGAGTGCGCAGGATTTTGAATCTGCAGCTATTTGGATGGCAGGTTCCATTTACAATGCGAATTGGATTTTTGCTCTTACTATGTTACCTTGGCTTGTAATTTTAGGAATTTATGTGCATAAAAAATCGTATTTACTTGATTATTTTCAGCTGGAAGAGGATAACATCACAAGTTTAGGAATTGCTGTTGAAAAAGAGAAAATGAAGCTGTTATTAGCCAGTGTAGGACTAGTTAGCGCATGCGTATCTGTATCAGGAAGTATTGGCTTTATTGGGTTAATGGCGCCACATATCGCCAAGCAGCTTGTTGGTATTCAGCACCGCTATGTCATGCCAGTAAGTGCATTAATTGGTGCAGGCTTGCTAATTCTAGCTGACTTTATCGGCAAAACGGTATTCGCACCGTCTGAGCTGGCTGTTGGAATAGTAGTATCGATTATAGGAATTCCATATTTCTTGTATTTACTAGTGAAATCTAAGGCATAGGAGGAAATGGTGTGCAAACAGCGTTTAGAATGGAAAATTTGGCTTCAGGCTATGAGCAGGTTCGAGTGTTTGAAGGGTTAAATTTAACGATTGAAGAGGGCAAGGTCACAACGATTATCGGACCGAATGGCTGTGGTAAATCAACGCTTCTCAAAACAATAGGAAGAATTTTGAAAAAGCAACAGGGCACGGTATACTTGCAGGAGCAAAATATGCAAAATCTGTCGACAAAGGATATTGCACAGAAGCTAGCAATATTATCACAAACACCCGTTGCACCGGGACAATTAAAAGTCGAGGAACTTATTGCTTATGGCAGATATCCGCACCGCAACAATGTCAATCGATTAACAAATAAGGATGAAGAAATGATTGAGTGGGCGTTAACGGTCACAAACACGGTGGAATATCGAAATCGGGAGCTAGCACAGCTTTCTGGGGGTCAGCGTCAACGTGTATGGCTCGCTATGGCATTGGCACAGGA
The DNA here is from genome assembly GCF_049943995.1 of Lysinibacillus sp. VIII_CA. Lineage (NCBI taxonomy): Bacteria > Bacillati > Bacillota > Bacilli > Caryophanales > Bacillaceae > Lysinibacillus > Lysinibacillus sp. VIII_CA. The sequence continues at coordinate 146,193 of NZ_JBNFXM010000005.1, read as the reverse complement.
AACAAATATTTTGTTGCTCGATGAGCCGACTACGTATTTAGATATGGCCCACCAATTGGAAGTACTTGATATCGTGAAAAATTTAAATGAACAGCATCAATGTACAATCGTCATGGTTCTTCATGATATTAACCATGCTGCTAGGTATTCAGATCATCTGATCGCCATGCGAAATGGTGTTATCATGCAAACAGGAACACCACAGGAAATCTTAAGCGCAGAGGTGATGCGTCAAGTCTTTAACATTGATGCACGTATTATGGAAGATCCAGCAACCAATACACCTGTATGCTATGGCTATGACATATTGAAGGAGGAAAACAAATGAATCCAACAGAAATAGATTACTCAACACAGCAAATGACTTCAAAATTGGCAGACTATACGTATGGGATTAACGTTTATGTACCAAATGAGGAAGCGCCAACGGAAGGCTTTCCGGTCATCTATGTATTGGATGGTTCTTCTTATTTTTCTCTTGTTAAGGAAGCAGTTCGATTGCAAAGTCGTAATGCGCCAAAAACGGGTATTTTACCATCCATTGTTGTTGGTATCGGGCATGGTGAAGATATGCGTGAACGACGTTTTTATGATTTTACGGCACCAGCAGAGACGTATATTTATCCCGCAAGATTTAAAGGTAAAGGGCATGAAAAGCTTGGTGGGTCAGTAAACTTTAGTCGATTCCTAGAAGAAGAACTAAAGCCAATGATTGAAGCCAACTATCCAGTAAATAAAGCACAGCAATCGATATTTGGTCACTCATTAGCTGGTTATTTTACGCTTTGGCAATTATTTCACCATCCAACAAGCTTTCAACATTACCTGGCTATCAGTCCTTCCATCTGGTGGAATGAGCATGAATTAGTCCCATGTGCCTCAGTATTTTTAAATGAGCATCAGGCTATGAAGGAAACATTGTTTATTAGTGCTGGTGAACTGGAAACCTTTATGGTGGATGATGCACGACAAATGGCAACAATACTTGAAAAAGTAATGAAGGTTGATTTTTATGAAGCTTTAAACGAAAATCATGCATCTGTTGTGCCTACAGTTATGAGTAGAGCCATACGTTTTGCTTTTACAAATGAATAAACAATAGCCGCATTATCTATTGGTAGTGCGGTTTTTTATTTTCAAGAAGTTTTGATTTATAAAATACTTGAAGGAAACTCATAATAAAGGAAATTTGGTAAAACGTCTGGGATTAATGGAGGCGCTGTATGCAAAAAATTAAAAATTTAATCAACCCAGTATTTATTATTTCTAGTGGAGCCATTTTATTTTTAGTAATTATTGGGGCAATAATACCGGAACAGTTTAAGAATGGTGCGAACAGCGTCTTTCATATGACGACGGATTTTTTTGGTTGGTTTTACTTAATGGCGGTCTTTATAATCGTGGTTTTTCTATTTGGCTTGGCTATTAGTAAATATGGCACTATTCGGTTAGGAGCAGAAGATGGTCGACCAGAATTTAGCTTTCTCACATGGATTTCTATGCTCTTTTCTGCAGGTCTAGGGGTTGGATTAGTCTTTTGGGGAGTAGCTGAACCAATGAGTCATTACTTTTCACCGCCCTTTAGTGACACAACACCTCTAACGACAGATGCAGCGCGACTGGCAATGGGTTATTCTTTCTTTCATTGGGGAATCAGCCAATGGTCTGTTTATGCTATATTGGGGCTTGTCATGGCTTATGTGCAATTTAACAAAAAAAGAAATATGCTCATCTCTACCGCTTTAGAGCCTGTAACGGGGACAAATCGAGTCGTGAAGGGCACAATTGATATTTTAGCGGTTATTGCTACAGTTATGGGGGTAGCTACTTCTATTGGCTTGGGCGTGCTCCAAACAAACGGAGGTTTAAGCTTTGTCTTTGGTTTACCTAATACATTTCTCATACAGGTAGCCATTATTCTTATCATGTTTATTGGCTATATGTTCTCTGCCACTACGGGCCTTCAAAGGGGAATGAAAATCCTAAGTAATGTCAATATGATGCTAGCGATTGTTTTACTGCTATTTGTCTTTATAACTGGCCCAACAGTTTTTATTATGGAAACCTTTACACTAGCAATAGGGGATTATATTTCAAACTTCATTCAATACAGCTTAAGGATGCAACCGTATATCGGGGGGACTTGGGTGAAGGATTGGACGATCTTTTATTGGGCGTGGGCGATAGCATGGTCGCCCTTTGTTGGTTCTTTTATTGCCCGTGTATCTAAAGGAAGAACGATTCGAGAATTCATTGTTGGCGTATTAATTATTCCTCCTCTTATTGCTTGTTTTTGGATTGCTGTTTTTGGAGGAACTGCCATGTGGTTCGACCTGCATAAAGAAGCTGAAATTGCGCAAACCGTTCATAACGACGTAACAGTGGCCTTGTTTCAAATGCTAGAGTATTTACCTCTTTCAATGATAGCTTCTTTTATTGGAATTTTGCTCATTTTCATTTTCTTAATTACATCAGCCGATTCAGCTACTTTCATTATGGCGAGTATGACGACAAGGGGGTCTTTAAACCCGACAGTACTATCCAAGTTAGTATGGGGTATATTGATGGCCTCTATATCAGGTGTTTTATTGTATACAGGTGGGCTGGATGCACTACAAACAGCCTCATTAATTGCCGCGTTACCGTTTACAGTCCTATTACTGTTGTTAATGATTTCTTATATTAAAATGATGAAGGAAGAGATTGTTCCTCTGAAGAAAAAAGACATTCAACGATTGAAGATAGCAAGGAAGCATCTTGAAAAAGAAGCAAAAGCCAAAGAAAAAAAATAAGGTGATAAGCTGTATTATTCTTTGATGAGTAATACAGTTTCTTTTTGTGTTATTGCTATTTGGTATTTTAATGAACGGAATTGTCTGTAATAATTGAGGGTAAAAAGAATTTTTTTAGGGGATGGGGGTTGTCGTAGAAGATTTGTCCTTATATGTATGATGCTGTTAGTGGTAGTAGTTATACAAATATAGGTAAAATTGTAATAACAGAGAATGCCCCAGATTTTTTGCAAATAAGTGATTTTGCAGCTATTAATTGGAATGAAAAAGCAGTGAATTTGGTGATAGAGCCATTATAGGTAATGCCAATAAATCGGGTGTTATTGGTGCTAGTATGCAAAGTTTGAGCCCACAAAATGGATGTGGCATCTTTGAAGAATTGAAGGAAATGGTAATACAGAGTTAACAGTTGTAGGATACTATAGAGATTCTAAAACTAACCAGTCTATTTTAGTTGGCGGATGGAGCACAGGTCTTAGCGGGCCAGCAAACGAAGCAGATGCTCATAGCCCTTTAAGCGTAAAAATTCCTAGTCCTGGAAAAGGGCTGTTTTACTGATACAAATGGAAAACACTCTGATACGTTGATTGTTGATATCCAGGAATAATAATGACCTAAACATTTTGGAAAAGTAAGAGGGAAAAATGGAGGAGAGCAATTTGATTGATTTACGATATCCCATTGGGGAGTTTCAATGTCCAAAAGAAGTGACATCACAGCAAGTAAAAGAATGGATGGGAGATATTTACCTATTACCAAAGCAGCTTAAAGAAGTATTAAGTGAAGCAAGTGAGCAGGCATTGGCAAAATCGTATCGTGAAAATGGTTGGACCGTTAGACAGCTAGTCCATCATATTGCTGATAGTCATATGAACAGCTATACCCGTTTTAAGCTAGCACTAACAGAGGATGTACCAACGATTAAGCCATACAATGAGGCTGAATGGGCAATGCTCCCAGATTCAGAAATGCCAATAGCAACTTCGCTGACATTAATTGAAAGTTTACATGAGCGTTGGGTTTATTTACTGACAAATTTAACGGATGAACAATTACAACGAGCTTATAATCATCCTGATTCGGGGTTAACAACATTGGAACAAGCAGTAGGTTTATATGCATGGCATGGCAAACATCATTTGGCACATATCCAGCATGCATTAGCATTTTAGCTACATAAAAAGTAGACGATTTAGTTAAAATCGCCTACTACAATTTAATTATTAGGTTTGAAAAGATACTTATAACTTTAAGAGTTAGCGTTATTTACTTATACAATAGTAATTCCTGCACTTGCGTTACCAGTAAGAGTAACCAGAACAGTAGCTCCTGAAGTAGTCATGGAGAACACCATTAATAAACGATCACCAGTAGTTACTGGCACTGATACGTTGGCACTACCGCTTGCAATTGCACCAGCTAATAATGCTGCTAATGGTAAAGCTGGAGTTAAATCAACAAATGCTGCAGTAGGGCTGAAAACATTGCTTCCTTGAACTGCACGGTAAATTTGTGCTCTCACTGTAGCTGTTCCTGTTAGTGTTAAAGCGGCAGTTGCTGAAATTGTTGCAGCAATAGATGTAATTGTTCCTGGACGTGGAACAGTAAAAGCTTCTGTGGCAAGAGAACTTGTTAAATCAATATTAACGCCAGCAAGAGCTACACCTGGAACAGATGTACCAAAACCAACAAGGCTTACAGTACTAACTAAACCAGTTGCAAGAGATACTAATACAACAGGAATTGTTCCTGAAGAAAATGGGATAATGGAACCTGTAGCTGCTGGTGGAGTAATACATGCCGCATCAATACCGATAAATGGTCCAAGGGCAGTACAATCACCATTGCCTTTAGAGCAACCACACATTGAGTTGTTAAAACACATTTTTACACCCCCTTTCTTCATTATTCTATTCATATGTGAAAAGGGGGGAAGGGCAAATATCTACCTCTCCTATAAATTCAATGATTTCATAAAATCAATTTTCTATTGAAACAAAAAGACATCCACTATGTGTTTTCATACATAGTGGACGTCTTATAAAGTGATAAATTTAACTCCATCTTTTAAAGAAATCAAAAAATGAATTTTTTCCCTTCTTATTTTCTTCCTCAATCGGCATATTTACAGGATCAGGTTCCTTATTTTCTTCTTCCAGGGATGGATGAACCTCATAGACTGCTTCAGAATTATACACTTCGACATACTCTTCTGTTTCGATTGAAGGAGAATGATGTGTTTCAACTGTGTCAGCTGGCTGTGCTACTGTTTCTGAAATGACTTCGTTGAGAGGCTCACTAGCTATTGCAGTAGTGTCTTCACTAACTGTCTTGCTAAGTTTCTCTGAATTAACCTGTTCAAACGATCCTTTAGTTACTTCGGAAATCTCATGGTTGTTACGTTCATTTTCCGTTGGCACAGCCTCTGTAGGATCATCTAATTTTTCGGTTCCAGTACTCGATTCATGAACAATAGTTGATAGTAAATGATCATTCTCGATGTTTTCCTCACTTAAAGTGGGCTGTACAGCAGATGGATCATAAACACTTACTGGAACTTCCTTTGCATCCGTGGCATTTTTAAAATGGAAGGTGGATTCAACTGTCGTGTTTCTGAATAAACCATTGTATATATGGCTTGGATGCGTATTAATGGATTGAAAATATTGCTGATTAAAATGCCGCTCTTCTGGTTTAGCTACCTGCTGGTCATTGTGAGGAGGTGGAGCCCCATTATTATTGACATTTTGTTGGTGGTTTATGGCTTTACCTGCCAAACTTTGTAATAGTCTATAAGATGGTTGTGCTGATGTTATCGTAGTTTTATCTGCTGTCTGTGTCATTCTAGGTTGTTGTCTAGGCAAATGAGTAGCCGAAGTTTGAGAAGGCATTTTAATGGCGGGAGAAATGGTTGTTGTATCATTTCCTTCAACAGTTAATAATTTGTTTAAAACTGCTAAAATTTCTTGATTCATTTCTTCCATGGTTTGATTCAGAGACTCAATCTGTATGGAAAGAAGCCTTATTTGATCATCATATCCTTTTATATAGGAATTTTGCTTAGTATCCAATGTCTCTGTAATCCCCTCTAAATGGGCTATCTGTGTTTTCAGTCCATCAAACCCCTGCTTCATATAAAGGAAATCTTCAATTGACGATCCCGTTTTTAATGATGATAACGATTCTCTATAGGTTTCAATTTTTTGCTTTAAATTTTCAATCTCTTGAGTGGTGTACAATTTTGACTCCTCCATTGTAGTTCACCCCTTTCATTCCATTATTAGTTTATTAAAAATATTGACTTTCTGTTACAAATATACCTGTTCCTTCAACATTTTAGTTCTTATTATAAAGAAAGAACTGTAAGACAAAATGATTGTCGTTGATTTTTATAAATATCCAATGTAACTATTTATTAGCCCATGCACTTATAGCTGAAAAACATATGCTACAAACGAAAGATAAAAAACTTATGGAGGTGTCAAAAGGATGCAAGAACATATGCCATCCCAGGCGCAGGAACTGATTTGTATAAATGTTGATAAGGTATATGACTGGATTGTAAAGGAAATGTCATTTGATATTTCACCAACTGGAGCAATTACATTCCCAGGCGTAACAGCAGCTACTGACTTAACAGGTGCTATTGTTACATGTCGAGTAATTCCAGCAGCTACAAATCCAATTGTGATCCTAAACCGTGAGAATCGCCAATTCTCTATCGATGGATCAACTGTTTGTCTACAACATTTAAATATTCAAAAGAATTTCATTCTTACGATCGTTGTTACATTACCAAATGGAACAATGTTCACAAGCGCAGAGATTCCTGTTTCACGCTGTGAGCAAGTGACATTATGTGCACCTAAGGGTACAGATGTAGAAATTCTATATACAGATTTAGATTGCTTCGTTTGTACAACTGGTACACTTACAGCTGCAGCAGGTGCAATTACGTTTTCTGCGTTAACAATTACTGTTGCTGTTTGCCAAAGCATTCAATCAACATTCCCAGTTACTGTGGAATTCTTAGCAACTTTCTGCGAACCAAGAGCAGATTTACCATTCACATGTCCAACTGCGGTTCGTCCACAACAATGCCCAGTTATTTTCCCAACTGTTGGTTAGTAGTGCTAACAAATAGAGGAAAGTCATATCATGAAGAGAGGGTTATCCTCTCTTTTTTTTTATGAATCATAGTAAGGGGGCATTAAGTGATAACACGAATAGAAGACAAGATACAAGCGGTGAAAGAACAGACAAACATGTATGTTCAAGAAATAAAAAAGCTGGTAGAAGAGCTAGCAGTTCAAAATAAGATTAGTCTAATCAGTTATTTTACATCCTCGTTCAATATATCCTATGACTCTGAGCAAGAAAGTCTTTGTTTAGGCTCCTACCATATTCGTAATATTGGTCAAACACCCGTCACAAATCCATATCTATGTATTAAATTACCGAAAGATTCTCCGTTTTATTTCTCGGGAAGGTATGTTCACGAAAATTACACACCTACTTTAAAGACACAGGGGCAAAGTAATTGGGAACGTTTTAATGACAAGTCTAGTAAGGAGGAATATTGGCTTAGACTAGTAGGGAAGTCCACCATCGAACCAAATGAAACGATTTCATTTACCAATTTTCAAATTAAATGGTCCCATAATTTATCGTATTCTGGCACTATTATGGGTTTTACATATTGTGATCAGCTAACAGATGGTGTGGTTGTGTTAAACCCAATTAATCTCAATGGAATTAGTCAAACGCAGGAGGGAAACAATGGTGGATCATGAAAAACAAGAGCTTAGTAGCGTAATCCAACAATTGATGAAGGACCAGCTTAACCGCCGTAATGTACAAGATAATAGCTTTGCCTTTCTTGAAAAAGATACATTGCAACAATTAATTGGCTATCTTGTCTCTGGGGAAAAAAATAATATCTTTGAACAACATGAACATTCGAAGCTACAAACAAAGTGGTTAAAACAACTAGATGAGGTGTTAGATGACAGTAAAGCACAGTTTGAAGAAGTCATTGAAATTCTAAAAAGTTTTTCAGGCTAGGAGGTGCAAGGATGGACAACGATATTGTCAAAAACAATGATCCTCTACAGCTCCAACAAATGATAATTTTTTTAAGGGCCGAATTAGCCAAATATAAAAATGAAGTGAAAAGGCTAAGGGATAGTGATTATTATGCATTAGTGCTACGGCTTGAACGGGAAAATATACAATTAACAAGACTCAGAAAAGATCTCTCGATGGAGCTATTAAAGTTGAAGCGAGATTTTGATAAGGAATTGGAAGCATATGATGAAGAGATACAAAAACGAGAGTTACAAAGGAAAAAACAAATTACTTCGATAGAGTCCTTATTAAAAGAGCTAAATGAGTTGCGAGCAGAAAATAAGTTATTAAAGGACAGCGTTAACGTATCTAATGAAGATAAAAACTATAGGTCAATGATTGAAGGGTTTGATAAAAGATTACATGACTTTACCATCGTTACAGGTGGACAAATGGAACGTATCTTAGAGACAATAGAACAATCCTATAGAGACAAAGTAGAGACGGACAGCCTATATCAACAATTAGTCAAAGAATTAGAGACGAAAAATCAAGAAATCGAAAAACTAACGAATGAGATAAAAGGCTATAAAAATCAAACTGATGACAGTAGAGTAAAAATGAATGGATCTATTAATCTAGACGAGCAGATCGATTATAGATTACGAATGCTTGATGAACTCGATCAAAAATTGAACGAGCTTGCATTCGAAATAAATAGAGAATAGATGGGATAAAACACTGTTTCTAGGGGGTAAGCATACCCCTTTTGAAACAGTCCCCAATTAATTAACTACTGCTAAATTACTTTGTTTCACGATGTAAAGTAGTTCGTTTTAAGCGAGGGGAATACTTTTTAAGCTCCAATCTCTCTGGATTATTACGTTTATTTTTCGTCGTGATATAGTTTTTATCACCAGTTTCTGTGCAGGCTAGAGTTATTTGTACGCGCATAATTATGCCTCCTTTTAAATAGTAATTATTACGATTTAAACAATATATTTTAGGTTGTAAATTGTCAAGTTTAATTTCGTATATAATAAAAAGCTTTGCATTTTATAAAATTATATGTTTTAATTACAAATTATAAATAGTAATGATTACGATTTAAGGAGTTGGAGAGATAACAATGAAAATACCTGTGACTGTATTAAGTGGATACTTAGGTTCTGGTAAGACCACAATGATGAATCATGTATTGCAAAACGAAAAGGATTTACGTGTTGCTGTTATTGTGAATGATATGAGTGAAATTAATATTGATGCTGAGCTTATTGCAAATGGCAGCGGTATCTCACGAACAGAAGAGAAATTTGTGGAGTTATCCAACGGCTGTATTTGTTGTACATTGAGAGAAGATTTATTACAGGAGGTGGAACGTCTTGCGAAGCTTGGCAATATTGATTATATATTGATTGAATCGACAGGTATTAGTGAGCCGATTCCAGTTGCGCAAACATTTAGCTATTTAGATGAAGAGCTCGGCATAGATTTAACGAGATTTTGTCAATTGGATACGATGGTAACGGTCGTAGATGCGCATCGCTTTTGGCATGATTTTCAATCAGGAGAGAGTTTATTAGAGCGTAAGGAAGCAATTGGTGAATTAGATGGACGGGATGTTGCAGACCTTCTTATTGATCAAATAGAATTTTGTGATGTCCTTGTATTAAATAAGTGTGACTTAGTTTCAATAGAAGAGTTAGAACGGTTGGAGGGTATATTGCGCGCACTACAGCCCGAGGCAAAAATAATCCGAACGGTGAATGGTGAAATTGATTCTACTGACATTTTGAATACAGGCCGTTTTGACTTCGAGCGTGTATCAGAATCAGCTGGCTGGTTAAAAGAATTAGAGTTGGGGCATGAAAACCATATGCCGGAGACGGAGGAGTACGGGATATCTTCGTTTACCTATACAAGTAGAAAGCCATTCCATCCGATGCGCTTTGTCGAGTGGTGTGACCACATGCCCCAATCAATTGTGCGGGCAAAGGGGATTGTTTGGAGTGCTAAACATCAAGATGTTGCGTTATTGCTATCACAGGCAGGTGCATCTGCAAAAATTGAACCTGTTTCTTATTGGGTAGCTGCACTACCAAAAGCTCAGCAGGAAGATGTTTTCCAACAAAGTCCAGAGGTGTTGGAAGACTGGGATAGCGAGTTTGGAGATCGCATGACCCAACTTGTTATTATTGGTATTGACTTAGATAAAGAACGTATTTTCAAACAGTTGGACAGCTGTTTATTAACAGATGAAGAGTTTCGTAACCCGTGGGAACAACTACAGGATCCGTTTAACTGGGAATGGCATTAATAAAAAAGAAGATTTCGGCTACGACTCCGAAATCTTCTTTTCAAACACTCGATTATAATTAGTGGCATCTCGTAAAGCCTTTTCTTCTATTGGGATTCGTACAGATAGCATTGTAATGTTTAATAGTGTAAAGCAAAACGCTGTAAAATATGCCTGGAACATAAGAGGTAGAAGGAGAATTTCCAAGCAAACGACGGCATAATTAGGGTGGCGCATAAATTCGTAGGGACCTTTACGCACAACTTGTGCGTGAGGTAGAATGAGAATCTTTGTATTCCAAAATGTTCCCAAAGAACGGATACACCATATACGCAATGCCTGAACGGCTACAAACAAAATAAAAAGTAATGGGAATAAGGGCGAAATACCATTGTTATTTGTTACTACTTCAACAATTAGAAACAAGAAGAAACTAATATGCATAGTGACCATATAAGAGTAGTGAGAGTTACCTACCTCATAAGCTCCCTGAGAAAACATCCATTTCTCGTTTCGTTTAGCAATGAAAACCTCTGTCAATCTTTGTAGAATGACAAGCGTCACAATTAAATAGAAGATCATGCTACTCCCTCCAGTTTAATAATACAGCTTCTGCACAAAAACCAGGGCCAAGAGCGACGAGTAAACCTGTATCCCCCACTTGTCCTTCATGTAACATAAATTGTTTTAACACGTATAACACGGTTGGCGAAGACATATTACCATGTTGTCGTAATATTTCCCGAGAAATGTCGGTTTTTTGAGAAGAAAGATAAAGCGTGTCTTCATAGGCTTTTAATACTTTTTTTCCTCCAGGATGTGCAATGAAATGAGTAAGCTGTTCACTGTAAATTCCTTGTTCCAGTAAAAACTGTTCAATATATGGTCCAAGCCAACTAGTAATAATAGCCGGAATGCTTTTTTGAAAAATGACATGAAGCCCATTATTTTTAATGTCCCATCCCATTACATTTTCTGAATTGGGCATCCATTTAGAGCCTGTCGCTAGAATAGCTGGTGATGGTTTTTTTGTATCAATCATGATTTCATCGCCACACACGAGCATACAGGCAGCACCGTCAGCAAAAAGCGAAGCCCCAATTAAATTACTTTTAGAAAAATCGTTTGGCTGAAATGTGAGGCTACATAATTCAACACAAACAACAAGCACCTTTGCATTTGGGTGTGCTTTACAAAAATCAAAGGCTCTGCTAACACCCGCTGCTCCTCCCGCACAGCCTAAGCCCCATAATGGAATACGTCTTAATCGATCGGAAAAAGTAAGCTTGTTCATAATACGAGCATCAATGCTAGGTGTTGAAATTCCCGTACTACTAACAAATATGATGGCATCGATTTCTTCAGGAGAAATGGGTGAATGTAAGAAGGCTTCATTTTGTAAGCATGCCTGAATGACGCTTACGCTGTATTGTGTAGCTAGTTCAATATATAAATTATTTCGCTCCTCAAATGAGTGATTTGTACGATGCCACTCAGGTGGTACACAAAAATGACGTGTTTCAATTCCACCATTTTCGAAAACCTTTAGATAGCGTTCTAATTTTGGGATTTTTTCATAGAAAAGCTCTTTTGTTAGTTCCTCTGCATTTGATTGCTGTAATGTGTAAGGTGGTTGATGTGTGCTAATAGAAATGATTTTAGGCAATTCAACATCTCCTCGCATTTATTGGTCTTGTACATTCTATGCGTTGAGGAAGTAGATACATGCTTATAATATTGTATTTGACAATTCCTAAAATTTTGTATATATTGGTAACAACTAAATGGAAAGTAGGTGATGTGACATGATGAATAAATCTATTTTTAGCGAACTGCAATTCGGTTTGTTTCATTTCACACGCCTAATATATACAAAGAGACGTCGTGCATAGCTCGATGTACTTGTATATCCTTTAAACGTGCGTGTGAAACCTTGTAACTGCCGAATTATGCAGGTACAAGGTTTTTTTATCGTGATTCAAATTTGCTGAATCAAGATAATTGCTTCTTGTGGAAGTCTGCACAGAAGCCTCATAGAAACGCATATTTAGGAGGAAATTAATTTGAATTTAACAACATTAGGTTTTACAAAATATTTTGAAGAGCAAATATTAGAAATGAAAAAACAATCTAAGTTTAAAAATTGTGTGCCTGCGAGGGTCACTTTAGAGCATAAGCATTCCTATCGAGTGTTAGCTCAAGAAGGGGAATGGCTTGCAACAATCGCTGGTCATTATGCCTATACATCTTTAGCTCGTGAAGACTATCCGGCAGTGGGCGATTGGGTGCTGGTAGAGAAAATGCCTGGTGAGGAACGAGCAATTATTCATCAGTTATTCAAACGAAAATCTGTCTTTTCGCGAAAAGTTGCTGGTCTAGAGATACAGGAACAGATTGTTGCATCGAATGTGGATATTGTGTTATTAGTCATGAGCTTGAATGCTGATTTTAATATTCGCCGTTTGGAACGATATTTAGTAGCTGCCTGGGATTCAGGTGCAAAGCCCATTATTGTTCTTACAAAGGCAGATTTATGCGAGGATGAATCAAGCTTAGTAAAAGAAGTTGAGTCAGTAGCATTGGGTGTAGATATTTTCGTAACGAGTGCTATTTCTGGAGAAGGCTTAACGGAAATTCAGGCCTTATTTACTGAAGGGGTCACTGGAGCATTGCTGGGCTCCTCCGGTGCAGGAAAATCTACATTGACGAATGCTCTGTGTGGCGAAATGCTGATGAAGGTATCAGACATTCGTGAAGACGATGCAAAAGGACGTCATACAACGACCCATAGAGAGCTAGTGATATTACCCTCAGGTGGCTGTTTAATTGATACGCCCGGAATGCGTGAGCTACAGTTATGGAATCAAGGTGATAGTTTATCATCCAGCTTTCAAGATGTTGAGGAATTAGCAAAAGCTTGCCGTTATCGTGATTGTACCCATCAAAAAGAGCCGCATTGTGCAGTGCGAAAAGCTATTGCTGATGGTGAACTTGATCAAAATCGTTTGCAAAGCTATTTTAAGCTACAAAGAGAATTAGCTTACATGGAACGTAAAACAAATGTCCAGGCAAAGCTCGAGGAGCAACGTAAGTGGAAGCAAATTTCTAAAGGTGTTAAAAAGGGAAAAAACAAATAGGAGCACACATATGACAGTACAAAGCATAAATCATCTACTCTTTTCAGTGTCTGATCTAGAGAAATCCATTGCATTTTATGAAAATGTTTTCGGTGCTAAGTTACTTGTAAAGGGAAACAGCACAGCCTATTTTGATGTAAATGGGCTGTGGCTTGCCCTCAATGTTGAAAAAGATATACCGCGCAATGACATTCAATATTCCTATACACATATCGCTTTCACGATCTCTGAGGATGAGTTCGATAAAATGTATGATAAATTAGTACAATTGAAGGTTCTTATTTTAGATGGCCGACAAAGAGATGAAAGAGATAAAAAATCAATTTATTTTACCGATCCTGATGGACATAAGTTTGAATTTCATACGGGGACTTTACAAGATCGTTTGGATTATTATAAGAAGGAGAAGTTACATATGGAGTTTTTTAATCATTAAGCAAGGAGTGATTTTATGACGAAAGCTTTTATTTTTGATATGGATGGCACTTTATTTCAAACAAATCTTATTTTAGAACCTGCGCTAGATGCCACATTTGATGTGTTGCGTACAAAGGGCTTATGGCAGGGAGAAACACCCATTGAAAAATACCGTGAAATTATGGGTGTTCCTCTACCGGTAGTATGGGAGACCTTATGTCCAATGCATTCAGTAGACATACGTGAGGAGAGCAATGTGCTCTTTCATGTAAAGTTGACGGAGCAAATCCGTAGTCGTAAAGGTGCGCTTTATCCACATGCTGAGCAAACTCTTGCCACATTGTCAAAAAGCTATCCGTTATACATAGCGAGTAATGGACAGGTTGACTATTTACAGGCAATTGTAGAAACCTATCAATTAGAGCGATTTATAAAGGGGACTTACAGCATTCAATCCATTGCTAGCGGTCATAAATCAGACTTAGTGAAAAAAGTAATGCAAGACAATGGAATTCAGGACGGGGCGGTAGTTGGTGATCGTTCTTCCGATATTCAAGCTGCCCGCGATAACGCGCTACTTTCAATAGGTGTTCGCTTTGACTTTGCTCAGGACCATGAATTGCAACAGGCACATATTGTGATAGATGATTTAACGGAGTTACTAAACATAGAGTTAGGCTAATTATGATAAACCCATTAACATTAGGTGAGCCTATTCGAAAAAATGGAAGCGACTTAACGACAATTATTGCATTTCATCGTAATAAAGCGTAGAATAGTGCCAATCCTATAGATAAAGCATTGAAAAGGAAAAGTAGATAGGAATAGCATTTTGTAGAGAGCCTCTGTTGGTGGAAATGAGGTAAATGAATCCTTTTGAAAATGACCTTTGAGCTTCGTACCGAAAGCTTATAGCAAGTAGATTACGACGAGATGGGCACTCGTTACAACAGCGGCAGTATCTCTTACTTTAAAAAAAGACGTACTGAATAAGGCAAATAGTGTGAGCTATTTGTAAATATAGGTGGTAACACGGGTAGACTCGTCCTAATCAGATTTGATTAGGGCGATTTTTTTTTACCATTTTTAATGAGAGGGGAGCAATTTAGAATGACTATCGTTATTGGAGGCGCTTGGCCGTATGCAAATGGCTCTTTGCATTTAGGACATGTAGCCGCATTATTACCAGGTGATATTTTGGCCAGATATTACCGTCAAAAAGGTGAACAAGTATTATACGTATCGGGTAGTGACTGTAATGGTACACCAATTTCTATTCGTGCAGCTCAGGAAAACACAACAACCGAGGCGATTGCTAATCATTATCATGAAGAATTTACAAAATGTTTTAATAAGCTAGGATTTACTTATGATTTATACACAAGAACGGATGCAGAGCACCATCATGAATCCGTTAAGGGCTTATTTTTACAGCTACTTGCCAACCACTTTTTATATAAAAAGAAAATTGAACAGGCTTACTGTGAGACAGATCAGCAATTTTTGCCAGATCGATTTGTAGAGGGTATATGCCCAAATTGTGGTGCAAAGGCGAGAGGAGATCAATGTGATAACTGCTCGGAAATTTTAGACCCACTAGATTTAATCGATAAGAGCTGTAAAATATGTGGGAATGAGCCAGTAATTCGAGAGACAGAACATTTTTATTTTACCTTTAGTCAATTTCAAGGGAAATTAGAGTCCTTCTTATCCGAGGCAAAGGCAGAGAAACGTTGGAGGGATAATGCATTAGGATTGACAGAGCGCTACTTAGCAGAGGGCGTTCCTGACCGAGCAGTAACGAGAGATTTACCAAATGGAATAGATGTTCCGGTTCCTGGCTTTGATGGTAAGAAAATATATGTGTGGATTGAAGCAGTGGCGGGGTATTTAACTGCTAGCCTAGAATGGGCAAAGCAACATCATATGGCGATTGAAGACTTATGGAATGAAGAAACGATTTCGTATTATGTCCATGGTAAGGATAATATTCCATTCCACACAGTTATTTGGCCAGCTATTTTGATGGGACTAGGTGTGCAAGCTTTACCGACACATATCGTATCTAATGAATATTTAACATTAGAAAAACGCAAATTATCGACGAGTCAAAACTGGGCCGTATGGGTTCCTTATATTTTAAGTCGTTATGATGCTGACTCTATTCGCTATTTCTTAACGACTAATGCACCAGAAAATCGCGATACTGATTTTTCATGGCGAGAATTTATTTACAGTCATAACGGTGAATTACTTGGTGCCTATGGTAATTTTGTGAACCGAACATTGAAATTTATAGAGAAATCCTTTGCTAGTCAAGTGCCACAGGCTGAAGTGGATAGTACTATTCGTAAACAAACTATTCAGCTATTTAATGAAGTGGGTATTCTTATTGAGGGTGGCCGTTTCAAGCAAGCGTTAGAGACCATTTTTGAGTATATTCGTGGAGCTAATCGTTACTTCGATGAACAACAGCCATGGTTACAAGTAAAAGAAAATGTGGAGGCGGGCAATTGTACACTAGCTACCTGTGTCTATATCATTGCCAATCTCGGACAATTACTACAACCATTTCTACCGTTTTCAGCAGCGAAGGTAAGAGATATGTTAGGAATAGATGAAATAATGTGGCATGAGCAAGTAGAGTTACCTAAAACCATTGAAGACATAACACCTTTGTTTGAACGGCTGGACATTGAACTAATAGAAGAAGAATATCAAAAGTTAGTAAGGGATAGTCGCTAGACTTGAAAAAGCAGTATGGCTGAATGAGGCCATACTGCTTTTCTTGTTTAATTCATAACAGGTGTTAATTTGGCCACGACAATGCTATTGATGGCATTCATATAGGCTAGGGCACTAGCTTTTAAAATGTCAGTATCTGCAGCTTTTGCCATATACTTTTCACCCTCATGCTCGATCGTGATTTTTACTTTTCCTAGCGCCTCTTTGCCGCGCGAAACACTATTGATATTATATTCCACTAGTTTTACATCCATGCTTGTAATTTCTGCAATGGCAGAATAGAGAGCATCAATTGGACCTGAGCCAACTGCGCTAGCCTTCAATACTTCGTTACCTTTCCGTACTTTAACGCTCGCTGAAGGGAAACTTGTATTGCTGACGACTTGTAAATCTTCAATATCAAAGAATTGGTCACTATAGTGAGTTGCATTCTTGTGAGAAGCATCATGTTTTTCATAATAGCTTTCAACAATAACGTATAAATCGTGATCGTATACTTCCTTTTTGGCATCCGCTAGCTTTAGGAAACCTTCAAAGATTCCCTCAAATTCATCTGTAGAAAGATTTGAAAACCCTAACTTTTCAAGAGCATTTTTCACAGCATGTCGGCCAGAACGTGCTGTCAGTACTAGCTCCATATCATCAAGACCAACGTCTTCAGGGTGCACAATTTCATAAGCATCACGAGATTTTAGTAATCCGTCCTGATGGATACCCGATGAATGGGCGAATGCATTATCTCCCGTAATAGCTTTATTGACTTGAACATCTAAGCCCATAAAACTAGAAACAAGACGAGAGGTATTAATAATTTCTTTAGTGTTAATACGAGTATCAGCATTATAGATAGTGCTACGCGTTTTTAGTGCCATAACGACTTCTTCTAATGCCGCATTACCTGCGCGTTCACCGATACCATTAATTGTACATTCGACTTTGTCGGCACCATTTTTTATGGCAGCAAGCGTATTTGCAGTTGCCATTCCAAGGTCATTGTGGCAATGAACGCTAAGAAGGACACTGTCGTCTAAATTTTTCATACGGTTGTTTAATTTAAAAATCATCTCACCAAATTCTTCTGGTTCTGCAAATCCGACTGTATCAGGTACGTTAATCATAGTGGCACCAGCCCTCATAACAGCTTCAATTGTTTTCCAAAGATATTCAAAATCTGAACGAGATGCATCCTCTGTGGAATATTGAACTTGAGGCAAAAGAGTTTTGGCATACTTTACAGCATCTACTCCAATTTGCAGAATTTGATCTTTTGATTTACTAAATTTTTTCTCCACATGTATATCGGATGTCCCAAGAACCATGTGAATCATAGGGTTTTCAGCGTATTTCACAGCATGGTAGACGGCATCAATATCTGCCTTTACTGCACGTGCTAATGCTGTAATCATAATATCGCCAGTAGTACCGACCTTCTCAGCTACAGCTTTGACAGCATCAAAATCTCCCTGTGATGAAGCGGGGAATCCAGCTTCGATAATATCGACACCTAATTTTTTCAGTTGCTGTGCTATTTCTACTTTTTCATATAAATTTAGCTTAGCTCCTGGCACCTGTTCACCATCACGTAATGTTGTATCAAATACCCAAATTTTTCTTCCCATTCTTTAACACTCCTCTTGTAGTTATCAGTATCTAAAAGCTACACGTAGGCCAATGATTCACTAAAAAATAAAAAAACTCGTCTCTATTTAAAAATAGAGACGAGTTTATGCTCGCGGTACCACTCTAATTGACCTTCTCTGTACAGAAAAAGTCCCCTTATCGACAGCTATCACTGTCTATCCTGTTAACGGGGGAAACCGACATCCCTTACTAGACTGTTCAGGGAGTAGCTCATGGACGAGTTCAAAATGTGTGTCTACCGATTTACACCAACCATCGGCTCTCTACAAGTACATCACCATTTTTACTATTTCCAATCTTGGCCTGCAATGTGTTGTTGAAAGCAATATTACTTGGATATTAATAACCTGTCAATAATTTTCTAAAAATTTTTTTAATTCTGTCTAAAGTAGTGCTCGTTTTGATAAAAATTTGATAATTGTGAAGTAAATAAATGGCTACTAAAAAAGCAATGTCTGTTAGAAAATAAAAGTTGTGAATGAACGTTAGAAAGGTAGAAGAAAAGAAGAAATTTGTCTTTGATTTAGAAGGTACAATTTGCTTTAAAGGAAGTCCTTGAATGGGGGGTTATCAATGCGTATAGACATGTAGACAAAGTGTGCATGCAGTTATTTTTTTGCCTCCTTTAGAGCAATACGTAAATCTATTGTGTTTGTTTAGGGAAGCGTCAGGTTGGTAAGAGAGCTACTTTACAAGTTGCTAGTGAGGAAGCAGCCATTATATGAAAAATATAAGTGAGTGAAAGCCTATACATATATAGAAAAAAACTGCTCGTTTCCTAGAAGGAATTCGAGCAGTTTTCATTTATTCTATTTTAAAGCGAGAGACTTCTGTTTGAAGCTCCTCAGCCATATTTGAAAGTGTTGCTGCGGAAGCAGCGACTTCCTCGATAGTTGCTAACTGCTCCTCAGAGGCAGAAGCGACATTTTGTAAATTACTAGAAGACATTTGAGCGATTGTTGCTATTTCATCGAAGGATGCATAAATTTGTTCCGCACTGGATGACATTTCTTCTGAAACTGTAGTAGCATCTTGAATTTGCATGGACACTTGTTCAATTAACTCTACAATTTTAGAGAAGCCTTCTTCAGCTACCTGTACCACCTGCATACCGATTTGAACCTCTTGTGTCCCTGTATCCATCACCTTTACAGCACGGTTTGTATCTTGTTGGATTTCTGCTATTAACGTAGCAATTTGCTCTGCAGATTTTTTGGATTGCTCTGCTAACTTTTTCACCTCGTCTGCCACGACGGCAAAGCCTCTCCCGTGATCACCCGCACGAGCTGCCTCAATAGCGGCATTGAGTGCTAATAAATTTGTTTGCTCTGCAATATCTGTAATAATGCCAATAATGTTACCGATTTCTATAGAATGACCGTCTAAATTCTTAACTACGCTTGCAGATTCTAATACAGCAGTATTAATAGTAGTCATTTGTGAAATCACTCGATGTAATGATTTATTGCCCTTTTGAGCCTCTGAATTCGTTTCCATTGCTAGTTCCGAAACCGCCGCCGTAGTAGATGCTAATTGCTGTATGCCCTTTGTCATATTTTTCATCGCTTCAGAGCTTTCTGTAGCATTTTTACCTTGAGCTTCAGAGCCACTTGCCACTTCTTGAATCGAAGAAGTAATCTGCTCTGTCGCTTGGATGGTTTGGTCAGCACTTGCTGTTAATTCTGCAGCAGAGCCACTAACTTGTACAGTGTTGTGACGTACATTTGTAATTAAATCTTTCAAATTAACGGCCATTTGATTAAATGCTTGGGCTAAGTCACCCACTTCATCACGATTTTTAATACGAATCTGTTCAGCCGTTAAGTCACCTTCTGCTATTTTTTTAGCTGCCTTAGCCATACCGTTAATTGGTCGAGACATTAGACTACCAACAACCATTGCAATTATCAGACTTATGACAACTGCAAGAACCCCAAGAAGTATCATTTGGAACTTAATATCTTGAATTTGTTGAGATGTGGCAGCAATTTTTCCGTCAATATATTCATGTTGATAATTGGAAAGGTTTTCAACGCGTTCGTCAAATTGTTTAATAATGAGCCGCCCTTGCGTACTATCGAGCTTTTCGTACTTTTCCGTTTCACCTGAAGCCTTTAACTCAAACATACGATCGGCAAACTGCTGAACATTTTGCTCGCTTTTATTAATAGCTTCTAGAAATTTAATGGATTTTTCGGTCGTCAGAGATGCCATGAGCTCTTCAGATTTTTGTTTAAATTCTGTCCGAGAGTCTTGATTGCTTTGGAGATTTTGTTTATCTCCAAGCAGTAAATAGCCACGCAAACTAACAATCTCTTGTTTGGCAATAACGCGTAATTCCTGAATAGCGATAGATTTAGTTGTTTGCTCCTCCAATAATGTACGATAAGTTTTGTTCACAGAATCAAGCTGCTTTATATTTAAGCCGATAGTAGCAACTAGAACTAAAATAACTATAAAAAAACCGAGTAATAATTTCTTGTAGATAGTAAATCGCATAGATGAAATTTCCTTTCTCAGTATTTAGTAGAAATGTTACAAATTAATGAAATATGTATATATATCATTTATATCAGAAAATATGAATTTTACAAAGTATTATGAGTATTTCTACTGTAATAAATAGTTTAAAGGTGGCAGAAATTTGTGATTGAAGTAATAAAAAAAGAAGATTTTTTGCTAAAATATGCTAGAAATAAAGCGATAGTTAATGGTGTATATTGAATATTAAGCCAATATTCATAAATTTTGAAACTTATAGAGAAGTCAAAACGTAAATTACATATGAAGATGAACTGAGGTGGCAGGTAATGTATAGGCCTATTTTAAAAATACCTAAAACAAAGTCTGAAAAGGTTTGTGATTATATTGGAGTTATAATATTCCTCTTATCTATCCTTTATATTTCAGTTATGTGGGGTAAATTGCCTGAAGAAATTCCTGTTCATTTTGATGGTAAAGGTGAGGTTGATCGATGGGGTTCGAAAATAGAGCTCATTATTCTTCCGTTTATAGGTGTGTTTTTATGGATAACAATGAGCCTTTTAGAGAAAGCTCCACATATCCATAACTTTCCGGCTCGTTTGAATGAACAGAATGTAGCAGCATTTTATTTGAACAGCAGAAAAATGTTAAACGAAGTAAAAAATTTCTGTCTTATTTTATTCGCATGCTTATCATTCCAAATGGTACGAATTGCTCTGGGAGAGACTACTTCCATAGGATGGTGGTTCTTGCCAACTGTCATAATTGGGATAATGATGCCGATTATTAAAGGCATAGTAGGTACGCGCAAAATAAAATAAAGCTGAACTGTAAACGCTTGGAATATTTCGAGCGTTTATTTTTTGTTTCCAAGCTGTCATTTATTCAGTATACTATCAAAACTAAGATGCAAATGTATGAGCATTTCTTTAGCGGCTTAAAATGAGGGGGAGAAGAGGTGTTTAAATGATGCAAAAGAAATTTAAATTAAAGGATGATTTATCTATTTCCATTCATATCCAGCCACCTCATTCGATAGTAGACGATGTTTTTCACTCTAGAGAGGCACCGTATGACCGTATTATTTCTTTTGCGTTTTCCATAGATGCCATGGTAACTTATTTACAAAAAAGTGGTAATAGATAATAGTCTAATGGAGCAAGGCTATTTATTTTTTGTTTATCCTAAAAAGGGTAATAAAAATATGAACAATTTTTTTATCGAGATGAAATTTCCTCAGCAATCCATGTGGATGAGGAAAGGTATGCTGATGGTAGTGATTTAAAGTTTTCTAACCTAATGTCATTAGATGAAACTTTTTCAGTCTTAAGTATTAAGATGGATGGTAAAGGAAGAGGCAAGAAGAAATAAGCCAATAGTCAATGTGTAAGGGATTATGTATGATGAGGGAGCGAAAAAATAGATGAAAAGCGCGACAACTTTTTTAATGTTTCAAGGGCAAGCACATGAAGCTATTGAACAATATCGGCGATGGTTTACAGATTTAGAAGTTGTGCATGTAGAATATATGGAAAATTCTCAGCAGGTAGCAATGGCCACCCTACAATTAAAGGGGTTAAAACTAATGGTGAATGATAGTGTCATACAACATAATTTTTCGTTTACGCCATCGACCTCTATCTTTCTAGAGTGCGAATCTGAGGAAGAAATAAAGAATTTAGTAGCCCAAATAGTGGAGAGTGGGCAAGCGTTGATGCCACTTGATCATTATGGATTTTCAAAGCGATTTGCGTGGATTCAGGATCGCTTTGGTGTCTCCTGGCAGCTATCGTATAGTTGAGAATGGAGTACGACAATAGAATGTTAATAAAAGGGGAATAGAAGATGACGGTAACTTTAGTGAGACATGATATCAAATATGCTGAGGCCATGCATGA
This sequence comes from Lysinibacillus sp. VIII_CA, assembly GCF_049943995.1. Classification (NCBI taxonomy): domain Bacteria; kingdom Bacillati; phylum Bacillota; class Bacilli; order Caryophanales; family Bacillaceae; genus Lysinibacillus; species Lysinibacillus sp. VIII_CA. The sequence goes on along the minus strand of NZ_JBNFXM010000005.1, from coordinate 123,716 downwards.
GTTGTCTTCTATGCCACAGGTTCGAGATGCACTTGGGTTACCTGTTGGTAAAGTAGAAGATACTATACATTTTATCAAACGTGAATGTATCGATGAAGAAGAAGGGAAGACCGTTCCTCGAGTTGTTTTAAATGAAGAGGGACAGCTAATCGGTGTAACGGCATTAATGTTTATAGACCAACAAAAAAATAGTTGTCATATCGGTTCTTGGCTCGGCCATCCATTTTGGGGGAAAGGTTATAATCTTGAGGCTAAAACAGCTATTTTAGATATCGCCTTTTTTGAGCTTGGATTAAAGCGCGTTTTTGCGGGAGCTAGGAAGGTGAATATTCGTTCCCAAAAGGCACAGGAAAAGCTGAGCTTTATTCGATTAGGGGTGGAAGAAGATTATCCAGAAGAGCATTCATGGTTAGAAGCTAAGGAGAAACAACCATGTGTTTTAAATGTTTTTGAACGTGAGGATTTTGTACGATATCGAACATCTCTAAAAAAAGTAAATGGGAGTCGAGAGGCCTTTTTACCACAACTTTTACTTGCAGATGAGAGTGAAGAGGCTATCCAAAAATACCTAGATAAGGGTACCTTATTTGAAGTAAAGTGTGGAGAAAATCTTGCGGGAGTAGCATTATTAATCCCTCAATCTAATACAACCATCGAGCTGAAGAATATTGCCATTGTGCCAAAATTCCAAGGGAAAGGGCTTGGCAAAGAGGTATTGAGACAACTCACGACATTTTGCGAGAAGGAAGGCTATGAAACGCTTTTAGTTGGAACAGCAAATTCAAGTATTGATAATATAGCCTTTTATCAGAAGGCAGGCTTTCGCATGGAGTCTATTGAAAAGGATTTCTTTCGTGTCTATCCAGAGCCCATATATGAAAACGGCATTCGTGCATTAGATATGATTTTCTTTACTAAGCAATTGTGAATATTTTCATAAAGAAATACCCGTCCAACATAGGTTGAGCGGGTATTTTTATTTACCTAGCAGGAGAGCCATTAATTTTTCCTTCGAATGTAAAAAGTCATCTAATGTGTAGCGATCCAGTACAGTCAAGTAAGCCTGTAAAGCTTCGTATAGTACACCTTTTAACTGACATTCAGGAGCTATTTTACATAGATTATTCTCTTTATCGAAACATTCTACTAAATGAAAATCCTCTTCTGTATGACGAACAATTTCACCAATGGTGATGGATTTTGGATCGATGGCTAAGCGAATACCGCCACCTCTTCCGCGAATTGTTTCTATATAGCCTAACAATCCAAGCTGGTGCGTCACTTTCATTAAATGGTTTTTCGATATATTATAAGCCTCTGAAATCTCTTGAATAGTTGATAATTGGCCATCTTCTTTAGCACCTAAGTAAATAAGCGTACGAAGAGAATAGTCTGTGTATAAAGTTAAGCGCATAAGAACACCCTACTTTCTATAATTCAAAACAATTATAGCATTTTTATAATGAAGTATAATATTTTCAAACCTTTTTTAAAGATGTATTTAAAATACATTAATTATGTCCATTTTGTTAAAGATGTATTTTACATATTGCTTTAAGAAAATGAAAGCGTTATATTGTAATCACGAAAGGATGGTAAGCGATATGTTAAAACAAGAAACTATTCAAATCATTAAGGCAACAGTTCCTGTATTAGAAGTTCATGGTGTAGAAATTACAAAGACGTTTTACAAAAATATGTTTCAAGCTCATCCAGAATTACTGAATATTTTTAACCACACTAACCAAGAAAAAGGTCGTCAGCAAACAGCATTAGCAAATACAGTTTATGCTGCGGCCGTTCATATTGAAAATTTAGAGGCTATTTTACCAGCAGTCATGCTTATTGCACATAAACACCGTAGTTTAGGTATCTTACCTGAGCATTATCCAATTGTTGGTGAAAACTTACTAAAAGCGATTAAGGAAGTACTTGGCGACGCGGCGACAGACGATATTATTAATGCATGGGCTGAGGCATATGGCGTTATTGCAGATGTTTTCATTCAAGTAGAAGAAGAGTTATACCAAAAAGCGGAAAATAATGGTGGGTGGCGTCTATTTAGACCATTAAAAGTGGCGAAAAAAGTGGTAGAAAGTGACTTAGTTACATCTGTTTATTTTGTCAATGAGGATGGCTCAGCATTGCCAGCTTACGAACCGGGACAATACATTAGTATTCGTGTGAAAGTTCCTGGTGAAGAGTATTTAATGAACCGTCAATACACACTTTCTCAAGCAAGTGCAGAAGATGGTTACCGTATTTCAGTAAAACGTGAAAGTGATCAGACGCCAAACGGAAAAGTGTCAAACTTTATTCATGATGACTTACAAGTTGGAGATTTAGTAGATGTAAGTGTGCCAGCAGGATTATTCGTTTTAGAAGAAACTACTGCTCCTATTACATTTGTTAGTGGTGGTATAGGTGTAACACCATTAAACAGTATGCTACAATCCCTAAAAGATGATGCAACGAATAAAGTTAACTTTATCCAATGTGCACGCAATGAGAAAGTTGTAGCGTTTAGCGATGATATTCAAGGAAAGGTAAATGCGCTACCTAATGCATCGTATACGGCTCTATATTCTGATGAAAACAAGCAAATTACGAAAGAATTATTAGCAGAAAGAGTGGCTGATAATGCTGATGTCTATGTATGTGGACCTGTAGGCTTTATGGAAGCAGTTATTAAAAACTTACAAGAAATTGGCGTTAAAGATGAAAAAATTCACTATGAATTCTTCGGACCGGCTATGCAATTAGCTAAATAATATAGTGGAATCCCTGTGATGAGTAATGACTCATAGCAGGGTTTTTTGTATAAGTCGATACCGATAGTGGTCTTCAAGAAAAAGAGTTGAAGCTTTCATGTTGACAATATACCTATTGGGGTATAATATGAATCTCGTAAGTAAGTTCAATCTATCGTTTTGAAAGGAGGCTGGAACAGAATGGCTTATGACTCTAAAACAGCTAATCGAGTAAAGCGGATGGAAGGTCAATTACGCGGAATCTTACGCATGATGGAGGAAGGTCAAAACTGTAAGGATGTGATTACACAGCTGTCGGCCGTGCGTTCAGCGGTTGATCGGACAATAGGAGTTATTGTTAGTGAAAATTTATTAGATTGTGTCACCACTGCTGAGGGCAATGCGGAAAAGATGAACTCAGCCATTCAAGAAGCAATGGATTTAGTGGTGAAAAGCAGATAGTTTTATATACCCTTTAATGTATAAAAAAGGAGGAGTGATAACTTGGAAACATGGATCGTTATTGCAATTATTGCAGCATTTTTCATTTGGCGAATGAAACCAACAAAGGGTGTTCAATCTATTTCTACAGTCCAATTAAAAAATATGCTGAATGATAAGGATAAGATATTTATCGACGTACGCACGCCAGCGGAGTTTAAAGGACGCCATATCTCTCAGTTTAAAAATATGCCGCTTGGGTCCGGCTTTGACAAACTACCGAAGGATAAAGAAGTGGTTGTGATTTGTCAAAGTGGTATGCGTAGTAGTCAGGCATGTAAGCAATTGAAAAAGCAAGGCTTTGAGCGTGTTACCAATGTTCGCGGTGGAATGAGCGCGTATTAGGAGGAAAGTAAATGAAGGAAATTACAGCAAAGGAAGTAGAGCAAGCAATCATTCAGGGGAAAAAACTGAGCCTGATTGATGTACGAGAGGTAGAAGAGGTAGCGGCTGGTCATATTCCGGGTATAATCCATATTCCACTCGGTTTATTAGAGTTCCGCGTACAGGATTTGAATAAGGATGAACCGTATATTATGGTTTGCCGATCAGGTGCTCGTAGTGCTCGTGCTACCGAAATTTTAGAAGGTAAAGGCTTTCATGTTTCAAATATGGTTGGTGGAATGTTGTCCTGGGAGGGCGAAGTACAATACTAGCTTATAGCTATATTTTTTTGTTGAAAATAATACCTTTATAGGTATATGGAGGTTGTAATGAGAATGAAGGCAGATTTTCAGCTAGATGCCAAGGGCCTTTCTTGCCCGTTACCCATTGTTAAAACGAAAAAAGCAATGGCTGATCTTATAGACGGTCAAATTTTAGAAGTATGTGCGACAGATAGAGGCTCTAAAGCTGATATTGCAGCTTGGGCAGAAACTGTAGGTCACCAATATATTGGCACTTTAGAAAATGAAGGGGTGCTCAAGCATTATATTCGCAAATGTACAAACGATCAAATAGAAGAAATTTCGTTTGATCAAACGATTGATTTAGAGCAAATCATTAATCGTGACGGATTAATTCTTGATGTGCGTGAAGAAGCAGAGTTTGCCTTTGGGCATATTGAGGGCGCTAAATCTATTCCAATGGGTGAATTGGAAGCGCGACTGTCAGAGCTCGATAAAGAGCAAGAAATTTATGTTATTTGTCGTACTGGAAAGCGCAGCGATATGGCTGCACAGAAGCTAGCCTTACATGGTTTTATAAAGGTCTTTAACGTTCTACCAGGAATGACATCCTGGCAAGGTAAATTAACAAAAAACATTTAATAGGAGGAATTTTATCATGTCAAACAAAGTAGCAATTATTGCAAGTAACGGTGGTTTATTTGATGCGTATAAGGTGTTTAATATTGCAACAGCAGCAGCAGCTTCTGAGAAGGAGGTAGCGATTTTCTTCACGTTTGAAGGATTGAATCTCATTCATAAGCAAGGGATGCATGCGTTACCAATACCTGCTGGAGCAGAGCAATTTGAGGAAGGCTTTGCGAAAGCGAATGTTCCTGCCATTCCTCAATTAGTGGACATAGCCCAAGAATTAGGTGTTAAATTTATTGCTTGTCAAATGACTATGGATGTAATGGGCTTATCGACAGATGATTTTATTGATGGTATTGAAGTAGGAGGAGCTGTTACTTTCCTTGAGTTTGCAAAAGATGCAGCACCATCACTAACTTTCTAAAGAATTCTTTTGTACCAGTAAGGCGGAGGGGAATGCCTCTCCGCTCTAAAAAACTTTGAAATTATACCTATGGGGGTTATATACATGCCGATGCAGAAATGGAATGCTTCACAAATTGCCAAAAAGGTCATTAACAATGAAGAATTGTTTATTTTAGATGTTCGTAATGCAGATGCATTTGAAGACTGGAAAATAGAAGGACATCGATTTGAGTACTTAAATGTACCATATTTTGAACTGTTAGATGGTGTTGAGGAGATCTTGCCGAAAATCCCCTCCAATAAAAAAATTCTAGTCGTTTGTGCTAAAGAAGGATCATCATTGATGGTGGCTGAAATGCTATCGGAAGCTGGTCGAGATGTTGCCTATTTAGCAGGTGGTATGAAATCTTGGAGTGAATATTTAGAGCCTATTAAAGTGGGTGATTTAACGGGTGGGGGAGAGCTGTATCAATTTGTCCGTTTAGGGAAGGGTTGTCTTTCTTATATGGTGATATCTGAAGGTGAGGCAGCTATCATTGATGCTGTTCGCTTTACAGATGTATTTATAAGTTTCGCTGAACAGAAGAATGTGAAAATCACACATGTTTTTGATACACATTTACACGCCGATCATATTTCAGGTGGACGTCATATAGCTGAGGCAACTGGTGCGGTCTATTACTTGCCGCCGAAAGATGCAGAAGAGGTTGTATTTTCCTATATACCGTTAGTTGATGGAGTGACTGTTCAAATTGGTAATTCAAAAATAGATGTAGGAGCTATTTACTCACCAGGTCATACAATTGGCTCTACATCATTTGTAGTCGATAGCAAATATTTGTTAACAGGGGATATTTTATTTATCGATTCTATTGGACGTCCTGATTTAGCAGGCCTTGCTGAGGATTGGGTTGGAGATTTACGAGATACACTTTACAAACGTTATCGAGAATTATCGGGTGAGCTTATCGTGTTACCAGCTCATTTTATGATAATTGATGAACTTAACGAAGATGGGACAGTAGCAAAACGACTAGGGGATTTATTTGTACAAAATCATGGTTTGAATATTTATGATGAAGTTGAATTTAAACGTGTCGTGACAGATCAATTACCACCACAACCTAATGCCTATCAAGAAATCCGTCAGGTAAATATGGGGAAAATAACTCCCACACCAGATGAACAAACTGAAATGGAAATCGGTCCAAATCGCTGTGCTGTTCGATAAAATTTGCTAAAAGTACAATAGGTACGTCTGTGTATTATAAATGTGGATATTCCAGATATTGAAGGTGCTCATCCTTCAGGAATCTAAAATAACAAGAAGAACCGGCAAATCGCTTACAACCTTTGCCGTGCTGAAGGGGATCAATATGAAGTCAAATTTACAATTAGATGCAAAAGGTCTTTCGTGTCCAATGCCCATTGTGAAAACAAAAAAGGCGATAGATACATTAAATACTGGAGAAATTTTAGAAGTTCAGGTGACAGATAAAGGAGCTTTAGCGGATATTCCTGCTTGGGCAAAAGCTGGAGGTCATAATATATTAGATCAATCTGAAGAAGCAGGTGTTATTACGTTTTTAATTCAGAAAGCTTAAGGCTAATGGAGGGTTGTCTATTAAATAGAACAACCCTTCTTTCACTTTTCGGAAGGAAGGAAAAATGTATGGATATTACATGGATATTAACGATCTTTTTGATTGGTTTTCTTGGTTCGTTTGTATCAGGGATGTTAGGTATTGGTGGTGCCATTATTAATTACCCGATGCTACTGTATATTCCACCATTATTAGGATTTATGGCCTTTTCAGCTCATGAGGTTTCCGGAATTATTGCCATACAAGTATTTTTTGCTTCCATAGCTGGTGTATGGGTATATCGCAAAGGTGGATATTTAAATAAATCACTCATTATCTATATGGGTGGTGCTATATTAACAGGAAGTTTTGTTGGTAGTTTTGGTTCCAAATTTTTATCAGAGGCAGGCATAAATATAGTTTATGGTGTGCTAGCCTTAATAGCCGCAGTCATGATGTTTATTCCCAAAAAACAAATTGACGATCAACCTATGCAGGATGTTACTTTTAATAAAACATTGGCCATTTTATTAGCCGTAGTTGTTGGTATTGGTTCAGGTATTGTCGGAGCAGGTGGTGGGTTCTTATTAGTCCCCATTATGCTAGTGGTTTTAGGAATCCCTACGCGTATGACCATTGCGACTAGTTTAGCGATTACATTTATCTCCTCTATAGGGGGAATGGTTGGAAAATTAATGACAGGACAAGTTGAATATTTCCCTGCGCTCATAATGATTATTACCAGTCTTATAGCGGCCCCACTTGGTGCAAAGGCTGGGAAAAAATTGAATACCAAAAGCTTGCAAGGCATTTTGGCAATGCTCATATTGGCTACTGCCATTAAAATTTGGGTAGATATTATTGGGGGGGGATAACTTTGAAAATTGAAGTTTTCACGGATTTTACTTGTCCATTTTGTTATATTGCCAAGCTAGAATTGGAACGTGCAATTGATACAAGTGGCTATTCGGGACAAGTAGAAATTGAATACAAGGCTTATCAAATAGCTCCGGATACGCCTAAAGTAAATGCACCGACTTTTTTAGACGCGTTGGCTATAAAGTATAACGCAACACGTGAAGAAGTATATGATATGACAGCGAATATGGCATCCAGAGCTGCAGAAGTTGGGTTGTATTATAATTTTGAAAAGATGAAAACAGCTCACACAGAAAAAGCACATCGTTTAGCAAAATGGACGCAGCAATTTGGTCAAGCATCGGCATATACAGAAGCACTGATGGCTGGTCATTTTATGGCTGGTGAAGATGTGAATGATGATTCTTTTTTATTAAAAGTGATTGGGCAATTAGGCTTAGATATAAATGGGGCGCAGGATGTTCTAGCTACTAATGCCTTTCTTGAGGCTTTAAACCTGGATCGATATGATGCGCAGCAACTTGGTATACAAAGTGTCCCATTCTTTGTATTTGAAAATCGTTATGGCATTAAAGGGGCAGAGCCAAATGAAGTCTTTGTGCGAACTTTACATCAGACAGCTAAAATAGTGGGAATTCAGCCAAGCATTAAATTAGTGGGAACAGGTGAGGATACGTGTACAAATGGGGCGTGTAACCTGTAAACTGATGAATGGGTGTCGAGTACTTAAAGTACTCGACATTTTTTTGATTCAACTACATACTGCAAGAGGTATTAAGTCTTGATTTTGGTGTAGTAGTACAATAAATTATGGTTAATTTATCCATTTTTATCATCTGAATGGTTCTATTTTATAGTAGTGTGAGAAAAATCACATCCAATAAAATGCTATGTTGCTAAAATATAAGTGAGTATACAAAGGGGGGTATTATAGATGAAACCTATAGTAGCAGGAGTAGCAGGGACAGTATTGTTAGTAGGCACAATTTTTGTAGCAACAATTATTAGTGACGAAATTACAGTTGATTCGATTGTGGAGGAGAACGATACGACAGTGCAGGCGCAATTACCAACGACAGCAGCTGCTCAGTCAGTTGTCTACGCTCCACCAAGTATTGATGAAGTGCCAGAAGGACCTATGAAAGAGGCAATATTAAACGGCTATGAGCTTGTTAATAATACGCATGTTGCGGCGGACGAATATGTTGGGAATCAATTATCATGCACAAGCTGCCATGCTGGTGCTGGCTATGACGAGCAAGCATCTTCATTAGTAGGAGTAATGGCCAATTATCCACAATATATTGGACGCTCGGGTGGTGTAGTTACAATTGAAGAGCGCATTAACGGCTGTATGGTTCGTAGTATGAATGGTAAAAAATTTGAAATGAATAGTGATGAGCTAGAGGCTATGGTCGCTTATTTTGCATATATTTCTGAAGGTGTTCCAATTGGAGCAAAACGAGAATGGGCAGGTACTAGTGATATGAAGAATGTACCAATTCCAAATGTTGATAATGGTGAGGAGCTTTATGGTCAGTCCTGTATAGCTTGTCATGCGGCTGATGGCTCTGGAACTGGTGCTAATACTGGTCCAGCATTATGGGGAGATAATTCCTTTAACGACGGTGCGGGCATGGCACGTATGTCAAAAATGGCTGGCTATATTCAAAATAATATGCCAGTAGGTGCAGCAGGGACGTTAACAGATCAAGAAGCAGCTGATTTAGCAGCGTTTATTTTATCTCAAGATCGCCCTGAATGGCCAAATCACGATAAAGACTGGCCAAAAGGCGGAAAACCAAATGATATTATGAGTAAAGAAAAACGTGAGCAAGTTAAAAATGGTACTATTGATTGGGAAAAGGTACTATCTACAAAATAACTTAAAAGGGATGCCGTTTTATGGGCATCCCTTTTAAGTTATTTAAAATTATAAGCAGTAACAATTTTATCTCTGTTTGTTGTGATATCTGTAAAATATTCATATAGGCTAATACCGAGAAATGACCCACTTACGTTAAAGACATTAGAGAAACCGCTATTCTGAAGGGCCATAACGGCATTATAGCTACGTTGACCGGATCGGCAATGTACATACACAGGTTGATCCTGCGGTATCTCATGCATTCTTTCTCGAAGTTCACTTAGAGGAATATTGTGTGCATGAAGGAGATGTCCAGATTCAAATTCATTCTTTTCACGTACGTCTAAGAAGTAGGCTTGATTTTCAATAAGTGGTCTCACTTCATCTACTTTTATTTGTTTGAAGTGTCCGTGTAATAGATTTTGAGCTACAAGAGCTGCCAAATTGACAATATCACGGGCAGTGCTAAACATTGGAGAATAGGATAGCTCTAGCTCCTTCAAATCTTCTAAAGTACCACCCATGGAGATGAGGGTTGCTATCACATCAATCCTTTTATCTGCATTGCCTTTACCTATAGCTTGGGCTCCAAGGATTTTACCTGTGGGTGTTTCATAAACGAGCTTAAAATGAAGAGAATGACTATTTGGCATTAAGCCTACTTTATCTGGAGCTATCAAATAAACGCTTTTAGACTGAAAGCCATTTGCTCGAGCTGTTTTTTCGTTCAAACCAGTTGATGCACATACGAGGTCGAAAATTTGTACACTTGAAGATCCAATAACCCCTTTATTGTGTTGAGCGATGTTAAACATATGATTAGCTGCAGCACGTGCCTGTCGCTGAGCGGGACCAGCCAAAGCGAGGCGCGTCTGTTTATGGGTAAGTTGATGGAATACTTCAATCGCATCTCCCACAGCGTATATGGAAGGATCAGATGTCACATAATTAGCATCAACCAGAATGCCCCCTAGTTCACCGATAGTTAGCCCAGCCTCTTTAGCTAAGTGGATTTCAGGACGAACGCCAATCGCTAACACTACTGCTTGTGCTGTCAATTGTTTTCCAGAATTTAGCGTCACATAATCTGGAGTAACCTTTGCAAGACCGTCATTGACAATGACTTGAACCCCCTTATCAATCATTTCCTTGTGCAATATTTGAGCCATATCAACATCAAAAGGAGCCATAATTTGTTGGCCGAATTCAACTAAAGAGACATTATAGCCTGCTAGCTTCAAATTTTCTGCTACCTCTACACCAATGAAGCCCCCGCCGACCACTGCAATGTCCTGTACATGATCTGTTTGTAGATATCGATTTAACCGCTCAATATCAGTCACGTTTCTAATGGTAAAGACGTGCTCAGAATGAATACCCTCTAAGTCGGGGACGATAGGACTTGCTCCTGGAGATAAAATTAACGTATCGTAACTTTCCTCATACTCTCTATTTATTGTTAAATCCTTAATAGTGATGGTTTTTTGCTCTCTGTTAATACGTACAACTTCTTGCTGAACACGAGCCTCGATATTGTATTTTGCTTGAAAGCCTTGAGGCGTCATTAAAATTAATTTGTCACTATTTTCAACAATCCCGCTTAAATGGAAGGGGAGAGAACAATTAGAGAATGAAACATTTGGCCCTTTTTCAAACATAATTATTTCTGCCCTTTCATCGAGACGACGGATACGAGCAGCAGTGGATGCCCCGCCTGCAACGCCACCAACTATTAAAAATTTTTTACTCAATTGTAAACACTCCTTTTAAAATTAATACATAATAGGGTATATAAGTGCTTTTAAATAAAGGTTGAAGTTCTCTAAATAGATAAATTATGCAGTATAAACACTACAATTAAATGATATACCCCTAAAGGTATTTTATCAAGTTAATAACTTAACAAATTTCCTTAGGTGTACCTTGTGACAGCAAGTTGATGTATAAATTTGCTATACTTACAGTAGTAGGAAATGGAACTGATATGGGAGGTGACGCTGTTGATTTTTTTGAAGTTTTTGTTCCAAATCATGATAGTATCGGGTTTGATTTATATTGTGAGCGGACGATTAATTGGCTCAAATATCAATTTTGTGCGAAGAGTGCTTTCAGTCGTTATTAGTGTGACATTAACCTCTTTTGTTTACTGGTACTCTTATTTGCGTCATACAGATTTTTTGTCTGAAACAATGATGCAAACAGTGACAGAGGTCAGCACATTAATTTGGATAGGGAGTATGCTACTCATTTCTATGTTGCTGTATTTGGTTTTTGAGCTCTTTGATCCAAGTGGCATAACAACGGGAGATCGCAGAAATGGCCAAAAATCTTTGCTATTACGACTGCGTAGCTATTGGCGACAGCAGAAACGATTGCGACAAGTTTTAAAAATTGCTGTTACAAACGGTGTCGTACAAACGATTAAATATGCAAGGCAACGTGAAAACGAAAAAGAGCTGGCGATTGCATTGCGAGCAACATTAGAGCAATGTGGTGGGATATTCATTAAATTTGGACAAGTACTATCTACGCGTAAAGAATTATTTTCACCCATCTTTATAGATGAGCTAGAAAGGCTACAGCATCGTGTGAAGCCTTTACCAGTAGAGCAAGTAACAGATATTTTAGAGGGCTCACTTCCTCAACCTATGGATGAAGTATTTAGTCAATTTCAAATGGAGCCCATTGCAGCGGCCTCAATCGGTCAGGTGCACAAGGCCCGACTAAAAAATTATGAAGATGTTGTCGTCAAGCTTCTGCGTCCTGAAGTAAAAGGGATTATGCGCGATGATCTTGAAATATTAGAGGAATTTGCAAATTGGCTTTCATCTAAATCTACATGGGCAGAGTCACTAGGCTTTCGTGAGCTTGCTGGTGGATTTGCAGATGGGCTACGTGAGGAGATTCATTTAGATATTGAGGTACGTAATACGCTACAGGTAAAGAACGCATTAGCTAAAAGTGATTATAAGGTCCGGATTCCAAAAATTTATACAGCTTACAGTAATGAAAATATTATTGTGATGGAATATATTCGTGGACATAGTGTGGCGGATGGGGGAGCTGAATTCAATCGTCTGTCCATTGATCGCAGACAATTTGCTAGAACGGTATTATATTCTTTTTTCGAACAGATGCTTTTTTCAGGTATTTTTCATGCTGATCCTCATCCTGGAAATATTCACATTGATGAGAAGGATGGTACACCCGTATTGCTCGATTTTGGAGCAGTTGGAAGATTGGGGGCCACACAACAAGAGGGTTTAAAGCTATTCTTGATGGGTATTCAGCTCAACGACTCCAGCGTTTTGTACGATGGCTTAACACTATTAGTGGAAAATGCGGATCATGCGGAACGCGCAAGAATGGAACAAGCAATTGATCAAATTTTGCTAAAAATCTCATATGTAGATCGCATACCAACAGAAGAATTAATACATGCTTTATTTACCGTGGTGCGGGATTTTGGACTTGCCTTTTACCCTGCGGTAGGTTTAGCACTCCGCTCATTGGTGACATTAGATGGAACATTAAGGGTAATTGATCCACGTTTTGATATTTTTACGGAAGCTAAAGATTTTTCTGCTACATATATGCGTGCTTCTTTCCTAAAGCCATTTAAAGAACCTATGGCTACAAAAGAACGGTTGCAAGAGGAATTATCCATGCTGATACCAACTTTGCGTAAAATGCCAAGAAGAGTGGATCAACTAATTCAGCGTGTAGAAAGTGGGAAAATTATTTTACATCACGATATATTTTCTGATGAACATAATGCCCGATTCATCACCCATTTGTTTTCACGATTTGTACTGCTTTTAGTAGGGATTACATTTGGAATTATATCTGTTGCCCTTTTGGCAATCTCACAATTTATTCATGATTCTTATGCAGTGTACCTAAACACTGCTGCTTATTTAGGGTTATTTTTATGTGCAATTTTGTTAGTAAGGTTATCAATACAGGCATTGCGTTCCATGAAACAGTAGGTAGGGATCAATTCCCTGCCTCTTTTTTTTTGAAACATTTCTGAGTAATATTACAAAAACATTACAAAGTAGATCGTGGGACTAATGTCGAATTAGCTAAAAACAGATGTATGTAGAATAAATAAGTGCGTTGTAGAATAATTGGTATTTTACGCGAATGTTACAGAAATGTTTCGAGTTTTACTAATGTATTAAATAGATAGGAAATAGTATAAAAGTTATGCTGGAAATGCTAAACTTTAAAAGGCTAAAACAAATATATAAGAACAAATGATTAAATTTAGAATCGTTCAACAGATTACATAGAGTATTCAGAGCGAAATTGATAAATGAAGGGAAATGAAGGTACGTGGGTAAGCGCAATAAATGGCGTAAGTCGATGGTGCTAGCTTTAGCACTAGCAGGCGGCTTATTATTTAATACAATTCAACCAACAGAAGTACATGCTGAAGAAACTTCTCAACAAATGATTGAGAAAAAGGCTGAAATAGATGCACAGGTTAAAAAATTACAAGAAGAACTAACGAAATTACAACAAGAGATCGACGAAAAAGTAAAAGTATTTAAACAAGTACAAGCGGAAATTAAAGAAGTGGATGCTAGTATTGTTGAAACAAAAAAACGTATTGAGCAACGTTCTAAAATCTTAAGTGAACGTATGGCTGCATACCAAGCACAAGACAACACAGTCGGTGTTTATTTAAATGTAGTTCTTGAAGCAAAAAGCTTTGCCGATTTAATGGACCGTGTCGTAGCGGTTAAAACATTAATGGATGCGGACCAAGAATTAGTGGATCAACAAGAAGCTGACAAAGCGAGCTTAGAGCAACAAAAAGCTACATTAGATGAAAAACAAAAAGAGCTTCAAAAACAATTCCAAGAGCTTCAACAAAAAGAAAGCGAAATGGAAGTGAAAAAGGCTGAAAATGAAGCAAAATCATTAGCCTTAAAAGCTCAAATTGCTACAAAACAGGAAGAAGAGCGTTTAGAAGCAGAACGTAAGGCAGCAGAAGAGGAGGCGGCTCGTTTACGTGCTCTTCAAGCAGCAACACCAGTAGTACAAGCTACTCAAAATAACGGTGATGGTGAACAACCACAAAAAATTATCGTTGGTTCAGGCGCTGGTACTGCCTCTTCAGGTGATGCAATTTCTACAGCAAAACAATTCCTTGGTCGTCCATATGTATGGGGTGGTAATAATCCAACTTCAGGGTTTGACTGTTCTGGTCTTGTACAATGGTCTTACAAACAAGCAGGCGTTTCTTTACCACGTACTGCATCTCAACAATATTTAGCAACACAACGTATTTCTGCTGGTGAAGCACGTGTTGGTGACTTAGTATTCTTTAGCTATGGCTCAGGTGTAGCGCATGTAGGTATCTACTTAGGTAACAACACAATGATTGATGCTCAAAATAATGGTGTTGTCATTGAATCACTTGATTGGTGGAATCAATATTTAGTAGGCTTTGGTCGAATTCAATAAGCCACCATATTATATAGACGATTAACTTGATAAAAAGGTCATCTTTGTAAAGAAAAAATACAAAGATGACCTTTTTTATTGGGATTAAATTTTAAAGTTCACTTTAATGATGCCTGTTTCCTTCAAGGCGATAAAGAAAATAATGACAAAGGGTCCAATAAGCAAACCGATAATTCCAAATAACTGTAGACCAATAAACATAGCAATTAATGTTGGTAAAGTTGATAAACCGATATGTTCTCCCATCAGTTTAGGCTCGACTACACGACGAATAATGAGTAAAATAGCAGCTAAGATGAATAATTTTACAGCAATAGCTGTGTTTCCCATTAAAAGGTGATAAAACCCCCACGGTGCTAGAATAATGATGGAGCCTAAAAAAGGGACTATATCTATCAGCCAAATAATAATAGTCATCGTTATGGCGTATTTCGGCTGGATTAATAAAAGTCCAACAAGTGTAACGCCTCCAATAATGAAGCTTACAAATAAATGTGCTTTCATATAGCCTAATGTTGCATCCTTTAAACGGTTTAAAATAATTTTTATTTTCTTTGCTGTATTAGGCTTTAAATACTTATAAGTAATGCGCTTCAATTTTGGCAGATCAAGCATAAATAGGAATAGGGCAATCATATAGACGAGAAGACTGATAAATAGCCTTGGAATCTCTGAAAAGAAGGCTGAAACTTTGCTATAATTAAAGAAACTTAAAAAAGTTTCTTCAATTTTCTTTATGAAATCCATTGTGGTTTTTTGAAGCGAAGTACTAACTTCAGGTGGAAAGTCTTCAGTGTATTTAGAAATATTTTCTTGCATATGAAGCCACATATCTGATAGCTTGGAAATATAATAGGGAGCTTGCTTAGACAATAAAATTATTTGCGTCATGATCTGTGTAATTGAAATATAGCAAATAATAGAAATTATAATGACACTCACTATGTATATAAAGGCAACTGCAATTTTTCGAGACATTTTCCAGCGCCTTTTAAAGAACATGACGATCGGTTCAAGGAAAAATGCGCTAATAGCTGCTAATATTAACGGCATAGATACAGGAATAATAAAATAAGCAGCTATAATTAGTGACAGAATCACTAGCAATCGAAAAATCAATTTCCTAGCATTAAATTTATTCATAAACTCACCTTCTTTGCGAAAAAAATTAAGTTAAGTGTACCATAAATAAAGTTTAATGACGTTCTGAAACAATAAAGGTAGGGATAAATTATGGAAAAAGAGATTTTGCAACTTTTTAATAATCTAACAGAGCGTAATCGAGATATACAATATGAATCTTACGAGGAACTGATGAAAATTCTGCAGGAGCCCGTAGATTGGACATATGCAGTGTGGGAACAGCTTGTACAAGCACTTACATATAAAAATGGCCATGCCCGTGCACTTGCCGCGCAAATTTTATGTGCTTTAGCTGCAAACAGTGATCCCGAAGAAAGAGTATTGGAAGATTTTTTAAAGATTTGGGCTGTGACCTATGATGATAAGCCTGTCACGGCAAGGCATACATTACAAGCTATTTGGAAAATTGGTTTAGCAGGCCAAGTACAAAGCGATTTAGTTGTATCTTTTTTAGCCAAGAGATTTCAAACTTGTTTAGATGAGAAGCATCCTACTCTCATTCGCTATGATATTATTGTATCCTTAAAAAAATTATATGATCATACGAGTGATTCTAAATTATTAGACATAGCACATCGATTAATTAATGAAGAGCAAAATGTTAAATATAAAAAGAAATATAAGTCAGCCATCCGTTCCTAGTAACGAGATGGTGTTTTTTGTGCAAACTCTTTGGTTATTGGAGAATAGTCAATTATAATATATGAAAAAAACAAAAGGGGTTAGGGAATGAGCATTTATAATTATTTAGTACGAAAGCCGAATGGTGAAATTTTATCAATGGAAACATTTCGCGGAAAAACATTGCTAATAGTTAATACAGCTAATCAGTGCCGATTTACATATCAATTTGAAGACTTACAAAAAATGTACGATAAATATGGAAAAAATAATTTTGTCGTTCTAGGTTTTCCTTGTGATCAATTTGGCCACCAAAATCCAGAAGATGGAGAGGAAACTGCGCATCTTTGTAAAGTAAACTACGGAGTTACGTTCCCCATTTTTGAGCTTATCCAAGTAAATGGTGAGACGACACATCCTTTATTTAATTATTTAAAACATGAAGTCGATTTCCGTGAATTCGGGAAAGCAAGCATGCAGGAGAAAATGCTGGCTGAGGCGATCGTTCAATTTGCTCCAAGTTTTTTAGATGGTCGAAATATTCGCTGGAATTTTACTAAATTTTTAGTAGATGCAAGCGGAAAAACCGTAGCTCGCTTTGAGCCTACAGACTCACAGCTTGATATTGAGCAAGCAATTGAAAAAGTATTATAGTCGAGTAACTTTAATGCTATGATATCGCCTATAAAACGAGTATACTTTTTGTACGTAACTATTTTTTCCTATCAATCTATGATAAACTGCATTACAAGTGAATTATTCTTGCAGAATAAAGGTGCTTGCTAGCATAATCGGGAATTCGGTAAAAGCCGAAGCTGTTTCCGCAACTGTAAGTACAGCCATTATAAAGATTAGCCACTGTTTCGTAGGAAATGGGAAGGTTCTTTATAGCTATTATATATTTCATATAATAGCATTGTACAAGCCAGGAGACCGACCTTTATTTGAACGTATAACAACTCTTCGGAAGCTAGGAGGATATACGGCAAATACATAGGCAGTGTCGTGTTTGTATGACAATCATTATGTTATTTTCGTCGTTCCTTTGCGTGAGGAGCGACGTTTTTTTATGTACTGAACAAGCGAGAATTTTCATTTGGAAAAATGGGGGGATAGTAGATTGAAAAAAGATGCACGTTATTCTTGTTATCCTTTTATGCGTGAGAGGGCTTCAACTGTCGATTTTGAGATTCGCACAGATAGTTTAACAACGCATATAGGGGTTGCACTAGCTGTAGTGAAGAAAGAGGATGTCCAGGCTGTTGCAGATGATTTAATGCAGATTTTACCTATGGCTTATCATGTTAATGGCTCTGTTCGTGGAAAGCTAGCAGTTACAGATGAAGATCTATCCTGGTTAAGTGCGCGCTATGATTTTTATGTTCGTCATGTGAAGGATGAGATTCAAAATTTTGTTTTACCTCAAGGAACAGAGGCGGCGGCTGCTCTACATCTTTGCCGTAGTGAGGCGAAAAAATCGTATCGAACTTTACACAAGGTTTCAGAAGAACAAGAGGTGCCGTCTATTCTCTTTGATTATTTAGGCTTATTAGCCAATGTATGTTTTGTAATGGCTGTCTATATGAATCAACAAGCCGGAATAGCTGAAATTCCGTTTATGAGTAAATCCTATCCAATGAAAAAGAAAAAGGTGAATAATAATGAAGAAACTATTTAATTTACACTGGCTATCGGTCTTATTGCTAGCGCTCGTTTTAGCAGGTTGTGGTACCGCGGGAGATACAAAAAATAAGGATGTGTCTCAAGATGAACAAAAGATTGAGCAAACAAGTTATAAAGTAACCGATGATCGTGGTGTGGAAATAGAGTTTAAGGAAGTGCCAAAAACAGTTGTGTCTTTACAACCTAGTAACACAGAAATTCTATTTGCACTAGGGGTTGGCGATAAAATTGTAGGTGCCACTGAATATGATACTTATCCAGAAGCAGCTCAAAAAATCGAACGTGTTTCTGATACTGTGAATTATAACAGTGAGCGAATTATAGCGTTAAAGCCAGATGTTGTGATTGCGTATACGATTGGTAAGAAGGATGCACTTAAGCCACTCGAAGATGCAGGAATTAAAGTGTTTGTTATTCAATCAGCGGCTACATTCGATGATGTATATGGAGATATCGAACAAATTGCTGCCGTTATGGATGTGAAGGAAAAAGGAAAGGCATTAAACGAAGAAATTAAAGCAAAAATCGCTGATGTGAAAACAAAGGTTAAAGAAGTAAAAACACCCAAAAATGTTTATTTAGAGATTAGTCCAAAGCCTGAAATATATACAGCAGGCTCTAGCACTTTCCAACAAGAAATATTAAATACGGCAAATGTAAAGAATGTGTTTGCAGATTTAAATGGCTGGAAGCTAGTATCTGAGGAAGATGTTATTGCGAGAAATCCAGACGTCATTTTAACAACAGTCAACTATACAGAAAATCCAATTGGAGAAATCCTTGCTCGTGATGGGTGGAATACGGTATCAGCTATTCAAAATAAGGCAGTTCAACCCCTTGACACAGATATCTCAAATCGCCCAGGTCCGCGTATCGGTGAAGCAGTTGAGCTAGTTGCTAAAGCTGTGTATCCAGAGTTATATAAATAAGATCGTAGAAAATGCTAGTTGTTTATTACAGCTAGCATTTTTTATTTTATTACCTAGTGTGAAAATTGGTATTCATGTAGTTTGTTCGATAGAATAAAGATAAGAACACTTATTAATATAGGGAGGTGTAGTTCAGTGAAGCAAGTACAAAAAAATATTTCGTTTGAGGCCGTTTATAATTTCCGAGATATGGGGGGGTATCAAACGAGAGATGGGCGTGTTATAAGGGAGGGCTTATTTTATCGCTCCGCCGCACTTGGTAAAATGACATCTACAGATAAAGAATTATTTGAAACATTAGGTATTAAAACAATTTTTGATTATCGTGACACGAATGAAGTACAACATAACCCTAATCCTGTATTTCCACAAACTCGATATATTCAAATCCCGGCGAAGGGAAAGCATGCTTTTGAAATGCCAACAAATACAGGTGGTAGAGAGTTTTATAAAGTAGTTAACGCTGATATGTTCAAGGACTTTTATGCACAAATGCCTTTCCATAATCCCTCTTTTAAGGAATTAATGTTGACGATACAAAACCCTGATAATTTAGGACTAGTCCATCATTGCGCAGTTGGAAAAGACCGAACAGGAATTGGCGGAGCTCTTATTCTATTGGCTTTAGATGTACCTGAGGAAACCATTATGGAAGACTATTTAGATACGAATATCCATTTGCGTCCCATGGTAGAAAGAATGGCTCAAACGATTGAGCACCAATATAACGAACAAGAATTACAGCAATTTTATGCTTTAATGTCTGCTCGTGAAGACTACTTACAGGCAGCACTTGACGCTATGGATCATCGTTATGGCTCAAAGACAGCCTTTTTGGAGCAGGAGTTTGGCCTAACAGCCGATAAGCGTGAGCAATTACAGTCCTTTTGCTTAATTTAAATAAAAACCCTTTCACAAATTTAGTGAGAGGGATTTTTTATGTGGAAGCGCTGTCTTCCTATAAATCTCTTTACAGTCTGAAATTTTATGATAAGATACAATAGATTTTTAAGAAAAGTGTAGGAGAAGTGAAGGTATTGGCAGACACAATGAAAGGAACGAATAAGTTAAGTCTATTCCATTTAACATGGCCTATCTTTTTAGAAGTATTTTTATTTATGTTAATGGGACTAGCCGATACTTTTATGCTTAGTGCTCTATCAGATAATGCTGTATCAGGGGTTGGTGCAGCAAATCAATATATTCATATCGCTATTTTAATTCTTGAGGTAGTCGGCAATGGTGCGTCCATCGTTGTATCACAATATTTAGGTTCAAAACGTTTTTTTGAGGCAGCGAAAATATCCGCTCTAGCAGTCACAATGAATTTGGCAGTTGGACTTATAATGAGTGTTCTATTTTTCTTCTTTGCTAGTCATTTAATGTCGATGATGAACTTGCAAGGTGAAGTACTCCATTATGCTCAAAGTTATTTAGTTATTATTGGGAGTTTTATTTTCCTTCAAGCAATCATTAATGCCCTTGCAGCAATTATTCGTGTTCATGGTTGGACGAAGCAGACGATGTATGTATCACTTGGCATGAATGTACTGCATGTTGTACTTAATTACGGCTTAATCTTTGGAAATTTCGGATTACCAGAGCTTGGTGTAAAAGGTGCAGCCATATCCTCAGTGATTAGTAGAGGATTAGCGATGCTCGTATTTTTCTGGTTGCTTTATCAAGTGATGGAAGTACGAGTAAAGCTACATTACTACTTCGAATATTCTAAGGAATATGTAAGAAAAATTTTAAACATTGGTTTACCGTCTGCCTTTGAGCAGGTTCTTTATCAGTTTTGCCAGATCATATTTTTATATTATGCCACATATTTAGGGGCAGAAACTTTGGCGGCGAGACAATATGCTATGAACATATCTATGTTCACCTATTTATTCGCTATTGCCATTGGGACAGGAACGGCCATCATTATCGGCAGGCATGTAGGTGCTGGAGAAAAGGACGAGGCTTATCATCAACTATGGAAAAGTGTCCGAGCAGCATTTATTTTTACCATTATTATGGTTGGTGTAGTGACCATTTTCCGCAAGCAGCTTATGCATATTTTTACAGATAACCCTGAGGTCATAGCTATCGGAGCATCTGTTTTGGCGTTAAGTATAGTGCTAGAGACTGGTCGAACGATGAATATAGTCGTCATTAACTCCTTACGTGCCTCAGGAGACGCAAGGTTCCCTGTTAAAATCGGTTTTTTGTCGATGGTTTGCATGAGCCTCCCATTAGGTTACTTTTTTGTATTCGTCCTCGATTGGGGTTTGGTAGGTATTTGGTTAGCTATCTCTGCAGATGAATGGGTAAGGGCAATTATTGTATACTTTAGATGGAAAAGCCGAAAATGGGAGCGTTTCGCCCTCATTTCACCGAATGAACAGAAGGAGGAGTAGCAATGGGAGCACTATCAAAACGTGCAATAGGAGCAGCATTGATAGATCAACATATCACACTTTTTGCATGCCCTTTATGTCAGCAATCCATGCACGTCTATGAGCAGGGGAGACTCGTTTGTTCTGCCAATCACTCGTTTGATATTGCCAAGCAGGGCTATATCAACATGCTGACACAGGGCTCTACTTCTAAATATAGTAAGGATCTTTTTGAATCTCGTAAGGCTGTTATTGATAGCGGGGTTTATGATATTGTAGAAGCAAAGATTGGGGAGCTTATTAATTCTGCGAATACAGTGCTCGATACAGGTTGTGGAGAGGGATCGCATTTAGCCCGTATTATGAATGAGAAAAAGAATGGAGTAGGCATTGGTATTGATATAGCTAAAGAGGGAATTTTGGCTGCGGCACGTCATTATCCACAGCAAATTTGGTCTGTTGGCGATTTAGCGAAGAGTCCTTTTTCGCAAGGCAGCTTTGACGCTATTTTAAATATTTTATCGCCAGCAAATTATCAAGAATTTAAAAGGCTTCTTGCGCCTAATGGCTGTATTGTAAAGGTGGTGCCACAAAGCGGCTATTTACAGGAGCTGCGTGCTCAATTATATGCAGATTCGAGCAAGGAAACATATTCTAATGAACAAATTGTTGCTCGTTTCCAAGATAGTTTTGGAGAAGTGAATGTAGAACGTGTCACCTACACGTTGCCACTTGCTAAGGAGCTTGTACCTGCACTACTGGAGATGACACCGATGGGCTGGCATAAAAAAAATGAGACAGATATAGTTTTAAATGAAATTACGATTGATGTAGATCTATTGGTTGGAAAGATGTAAGATGGTCACCTACAATTGCAGTATACGGATCTTTTCGATTACAATGGGAATAACTATTGAATAAGGTAGGAATGTAACAGTGTATAAATTAGTAGCAAATATTGTTAAAGTAATATTAAAACTAATGGGTTCGAAAGCTCGTGTATATGGAGAAGAAAACTTGCCAAAAGAAGGTGGATATATTATAGCTTGTACGCATACAGGCTATGTAGATATTTTAAACCTCGGCGTTGCCATGTACCCTCAGGAAATTCACTTTATGGCAAAGAAGCAATTATTTGAAATGAAGGGTCTTGGTTGGCTTATTGAACATTTAAATGCCTTCCCAGTGGACCGTGATAATCCTGGTCCAAGTGTTATTAAAATTCCTTCACAGTTATTGAAGGAGGGAAAAGTAGTTGGGATATTCCCATCTGGAACACGAAATGCGGAGGGAACGGACTTAAAGCAAGGAGCCATTACAATTGCTCAACTGGCAAAGGCGCAAATTGTTCCAGCTGCTTACGTTGGTGCACGTAATATAGGAGATGTCATGAAGCGTAATAAAGGCTATTTAATTTATGGCGAGCCGTTTTATGTAACAGGTAAAGGAAAAGAAGGGCGCGAGCAATTCACTCAACACCTGGAACGTGAACTGGTCGCTTTA
Organism: Lysinibacillus sp. VIII_CA; assembly: GCF_049943995.1. Lineage (NCBI taxonomy): Bacteria > Bacillati > Bacillota > Bacilli > Caryophanales > Bacillaceae > Lysinibacillus > Lysinibacillus sp. VIII_CA. The sequence goes on along the minus strand of NZ_JBNFXM010000005.1, from coordinate 100,737 downwards.
ACAGAAGAATTACAAAATCGTATTGCAGTAAAATAAAATGAAATGGCACTCAGAATCACATTGATTTTGGGTGCTTTGTTGTAGGAGGATAATCGTAATGATACAAGTACTTTTTGTTTGCTTAGGCAATATTTGTCGTTCGCCAATGGCGGAGGCAGTTATGCGAGAGCTAGTGAGGAAAGAATGTTTAGACGATATAATCGTTGTGGACTCTGCGGCTACAAGCTCATGGCATATTGATGAACCTCCTCACCAAGGCACACAGGATAAGCTTAGAGAATACGGTATTTCTACAACGGGAATGCTAGGTAGACAGCTACAAAAGTCTGATTTAGAAAAATTCACATACATTATTGGTATGGATGAAAGTAATATTCGTAATATCTGGACGATATTGGGGAATCCGTCTTCACCAAAGGTTTTTCGTTTTTTAGATTTAACAGAACATCGAAAAGATGTTCCTGATCCTTATTACACAGGGGATTTTCAAGAAACCTATGATTTAGTGCTAGAAGGCTGTACGGCATTGCTAGAAAAAATTAAAGAGGAATTGTTATAGAAGGATGCTAAATAGCGTAAATTTTTACAGCAATTGCTACAGAAAAAATAAGCATAAACATTGGTATATCTAGCTTTGTAAGCATCATTATGTTATTATTTGCAGAGTAAAGATACGATAAGTATTTAATTACCATTTTAAGATGTGCAACTGCATATCTATCATTTTTATAAATCTATCCTTTGAAAGAGAGTGGAAACAATGGGTCGTAAGTGGAATAACATTAAAGAAAAGAAAGCGTCTAAAGATCAAAGCACTAGCCGTATCAATGCTAAATTCGGGCGAGAAATTTATGTGGCAGCTAAATCAGGCGAACCAGATCCAGAGTCAAACCGTGCACTTAAAGTGGTGCTTGAACGTGCAAAAACATATAGTGTTCCTAAACATATTATAGAAAAAGCCATCGATAAAGCAAAAGGTGGCGGTGACGAAAATTTTGATGAATTACGTTATGAAGGTTTTGGTCCAGCCGGCACAATGATTATCGTAGATGCTTTAACAAACAATGTAAATCGTACAGCATCTGATGTACGCGCAGCATTTGGTAAGAATAACGGGAATATGGGTGTTAGTGGATCTGTCGCTTATATGTTCGATTCTACTGCAGTTATCGGTTTAGAAGGTAAAACAGCTGATGAAGTACTAGAAATTTTAATGGAAGCAGATGTAGATGCTCGTGATATTCTGGAAGAAGAGGAAGCGGTTATTATTTATGCAGAACCGGACCAATTTTTTGCCACACAAGAAGCATTAAAGGCTGCTGGCATACAAGAATTCACTGTAGCTGAGCTTTCTATGCTACCACAAACGGAAGTAACATTAACTGGCGATGATGTTGCAAAATTTGAAAAACTAATCGATGCATTAGAAGATTTAGAAGATGTACAAAATGTCTTCCATAATGCTGATTTAGGCGAATAATCCAATATATTTATTTATCGAGTAAACCAGTAGCACATAAAGCTACTGGTTTTTATTTAGGGGGTAAAACCATGCAGACTGCATTAGCGATTATTTTGTTTTTAGTGACTTTATTTTTTGTTATTGTACAGCCACGTAAAATATCAATTGGTTGGTCAGCCTGTATAGGAGCTGCCATTGCACTGATAATTGGGGTAGTTACATGGCAGGATGTTCTAGAAGTAACAGGAATTGTTTGGAATGCAACATTATCATTCATTGGTATTATTTTAATTTCACTTATTTTAGATGAAATTGGCTTTTTTGAATGGGCTGCACTTCATATGGCACAACTTGCTAAAGGGAGTGGTTTACGTTTATTTGTTTATATTGCTTGCTTAGGTGCAATAGTATCAGCGCTATTCGCGAACGATGGGGCGGCATTAATATTAACACCCATTGTTTTAGCGATGGTTAGAAAACTGAATTTGACTGAAAAAATGATTTTTCCATTTATTATTGCTAGTGGCTTTATAGCAGATACAACATCCTTACCTTTTGTTATTAGTAATTTAACAAATATTGTATCAGCAGATTTTTTTGAGATAGGCTTTAAGGATTATGCAATTCATATGGTGGTACCTAATTTCATTTCTTTAATAGCAAGTATAGCTGTACTTTATTTAGTTTTTCGTCGTTCTATACCACAGTTCTATTCTCTTGAGGCAGTTGAACAACCAAAACAGGCGATTAGAGACACGAAATTATTTTCGATATCTTGGTATGTAATAGTAATTTTACTAGTGGGATTTGTAATCGGCGAAATGTTCCACGTTCCAGTGTCATTTATTTTATGTAGTGTAGCAGCTGTTTTTTTATGGTTGGCAAACCGTAGTGCTTTTGTAGATACAAAGAGAGTTATCAAAGGGGCGCCGTGGAATATAGTGTTCTTTTCCATTGGCATGTATGTGGTAGTCTATGGCCTGAAAAATGTGGGGATGACAGGTATGCTAGCTAGTTTACTAGAACATGCTGTACAGCAAGGATTTGTACTAGCGACCATTACTATGGGTTTTGTAGCAGCCGTTTTATCAGCAGTCATGAACAATCTTCCAACTGTCATGATTAATGCACTAGCGATTTCTGAAACTAGCGCAACAGGCATGATGAAGGAGGGACTCATTTATGCCAATATAATTGGCACTAATTTAGGCCCAAAGATGACGCCAATCGGCTCACTTGCGACATTAATATGGCTTCATATTTTAGCTCAAAAAGGGATTAAAATTAGCTGGGGGCAGTATTTTAAATTCGGCATGATTCTTACCATTCCAACATTATTCGCTGCTTTAATTGCTTTAGTCATTTGGTTATCGTTATTAGCATAGTTTTATTGTCGAAATAGTGAAAATAATAGTACAATAGTAAATAGATTAACTTAGTAGTATGTTAAAGGAGGTAACTATGCGAGCAACAGGTAAATTAAGTAATAGAATTGTGTTAATGTCATTTGTGATGTTAGTAGCTTTGTTAGCATTTTTTATTGTCACAACAATCTATACAGCGAAATCATCTGTCAATAAAACAATGGGGGCACAGGCTGTCGCAGTAGCAGAAAACATTGCGAAACATTTAAACCCAGAGGAGTACGAACAATTATCTAAGGACCCAAGGGAATCCAAATTATATTGGCAGCTAAGAGAAGAACTAAATGAATTACGTGAAGTAAATGGGGTCCTGTATGCCTATACTTTCGCTGTTCCACAGGAAGATAAAAAAGTTCGATTTTTAGTCGATGGTATGCCAGCGGACGACGAAGAAAATGCGGGGGTTATAGGAGAGGAGTCTGCTTCGACATTATATAAAGATATTGAAAAAGTAATGGATGCAGGGAGTTATTATTCTGATATTTTACATAGCGGTTTTGGGGATTATTTGTCTGGTACAGTACCATTAAAGGATGCATCAGGAAACATTGTGGCGTTTATAGGGGTAGATATAGAGGCTAACGAGGTAAGTGGTGTAGCAAATGCTGTACTGACAGCCATTTTGCCAGCATTAATTATAGTAATTTTAATTTTAACCGGAATTGTCATGCTTATAATGTACCGTTACATAAATCGAGCGCTTAAGCCATTAGCGAAATTAGGAGACGCAGTGACAAGTTTTGCACAAGGAGATATAGCGAAGGCAACAATGGAGGTTGAAAAAATCCAACTCAAAGGGAAAAATGAAATCTCTATTTTTGCCCAAGCCTTTCAGGAGGCCCTGCAAAAATTAAAAGAAACATTCCAAACCATTCAGCAACAAACATTCACCTTACAAAATGTGGTGAAAAAGATTGATGAAACTACACAACATGTTGAAACATCAAATGCTCAAATTGCTGATCGTATTGTTGAAATCGCTGCTGGCAGTGAGCAACAACAGCAAAATAATCAAGAAGTTGTATTAACGATGAATGAAATGTCGATTGGTATACAACGACTGGCCGATACAACTTCTGAGATTGCTGAGTCATCTTCAACAATGACAGGTCTAGTGGAAACAAGCGTGAATCATTCTCAAGAGGTCGTATCTCAAATTCAAAATGTGGAATCCTCTGTTTTACGAACGGCTAAACATGTTGAGGAAATGGGGGATAGATTCGGTTCAATTGAAGAGATGGTAACGATTATTACGAGCATTGCAGACCAAACCAACTTATTGGCATTAAATGCGGCGATAGAAGCGGCAAGAGCTGGAGAAGCGGGTAAGGGGTTTGCAGTTGTTGCAGATGAAGTGCGTAAGCTAGCTGAACTGTCTAAAGCATCTGCGGATGAAATACATACACATTTGAACAGCTTTAAGACCATTACAGAACGAGCATTACATGAAATGTCTGGAAGTTCCATAGATGTACAAGCAGGTAATAGGGCTGTACAACGTATCGGTGAAAGCCTAGAAAAAATATTAAAATCAGTTGTTGAGGTAAACAATAAAATTCAAGATGATTCTGCTGTTATTGAAGAAATGTCGGCAGGCTCTGAAGAAATATTAGCTACTACAGAGCAGATGAATGATATCGCTCAGCATAGTGTGCAAGGAACAAAAGAAGTAGCAATGGCTTCCGACTTACAAGTAACAATGGTTTCCGAACTAAATGAGGTTGTAGCAATGTTAGATCAAACATTTAAAGAGGTTACTAAAACAATTAATACGTTCAAATTATGATTATTATAAACTATTTTTCTATGAGGAAAAGTCTTGTAGATAAATAGTTTTTTTATGGTATTTAATAGAAGAATAAAAAAATATAAAGACGAAATAAACCAAATAAGAAGAATTAATTTGCGTTTTATCCATTGCGGAAACTTCCAAATCATAACATAATATAAGTTAATATACTCTTTGGAGGAGAAGAATTTGGGGGTCTAAAGTATGAAGTTTTTACGTTCAATACAGGGGAAACTAGTCGCTATTTCATTGGCACTACTAATTATTCCAAGTTTAATAATTGGCGTTGTTAGTTATAGTAAGGCGAAGAATGGTATGGAGGATATTGGGGAGCAGGTCATTTATAATAGTGTTCAATCTGCTTTGCAAATAATCGAACTCGCCAATGAAAGTGTTGAAAAGGGAGATATACCTTTAGATGTAGCACAGGAACGGGTACGCGAGGCTTTCTTGGGCCCGAAGGATAGTGAAGGAAAGCGGCCCATCAATTATCCAGGTGACTTGGGGGAATATGGTTATATCTATGTATTAGATAATAAGGGAACACTAACAACACACCCTACTCGGGAAGGTGATAATCTGTGGAACGATCAAGATAGTAGTGGAAATTACTTTATTCGAGAAGTAACTGATAGAGCATTGGATGGTGGTGGTTTTACGGAATACGAATTTGAGCTACCAGGTCAGAATGTATTGGCGGATAAAATAATTTATTCAGCAAAAGATCCACATTGGGGATGGATTATTGCATCAGGTACATATATGCAGGATTTTAATGCCGAGGCAAACTCGTTACTATTAGTCATTGGATTGACGTTAGCGGGTGCCGTTATCATAGGTGTCATTGTTGTCATCTTAGTATCTAGGCATTTGGCATTACCAGTCAAAAAATTATCGCAGCGCGTTCGCGAAGTAGCCAAAGGGAATTTAACTGTAGATATTGAACATTTACAGCGTTCGGATGAAATTGGTCAGTTAAATGAGGGCTTCAATGAAATGGTTGATCAACTAAAAACACTAATTTCAGATGTAGAAGAAGCAATAGTAGAAATTCAATCGACATCTGCGAATTTAACAGCAGTTGCTGAAGAAACAAATGCTTATGGCGATGAAATCGTTAAAGCTATTAATGAAGTTTCGATTGGCGCCGTAAAACAAGCATCAGAGGCGGAAGATACAAATCGAACAGCTACTGAGTTTGCTCAGCAAATTGAAGGATTACATGATAAAAATGAATTAATATTAGATGCATCACAACATATGCAAAAGTCAAATGAAGAGGGTATCGTTAATATTGCTAGCTTAAAAGATAAATCACAGGAATCTTCAATGCTTATTCAGAATATTCGATCTGTTTTTGCGAGTTTAATAGTGAAGGTACGAGAAATTGAAGGGATTGTAGGGACCATTACGGAGATTTCTGAACAAACCAATCTACTGGCTTTAAATGCATCTATTGAGGCCGCTCGAGCAGGTGAACATGGCAAAGGATTTGCTGTGGTTGCCGAGGAAGTACGAAAGCTAGCTGATCAAACATCCGTAGCAACAGAGCTAGTTCGTACTACCCTGAAGGGGATTGAAAGTGAAACAAACTTAGTCAATGATGAAATGCAAAAAACTCACGTCATTGTAGGTCAACAAAATGATTCTGTCATGGTAACAGAATCATCCTTCAAAGAAATCAAATTGGCTGTCGAAAAAATCATTTCAATTATTGGAGACATGACTGATGGCGTAGAATATGTAAACAGCGCTAAGAATGATATGATGAAATCCATTGAGAGTATTGCTATGATCAGTGAAAAAAATGCGGCTGCTTCTGAAGAGGTGACAGCGTCGGTAGATGAGCAGCAACGCGCGATTCAGCTTGTTAGTGAATCTTCCAATGATTTAACAGATGAGATTACTGCGCTGCAGGAATCTATTAAACGCTTTATTTTAAGATAAAATTATGGAGGGTGCTTGATATGCGAGCATCCTTTTTTCTGTATTCACGTTAATAAAAGGTAAGGGAGGGTTTATTTGTGAAGAAATGGATAATTAGAGTGAGTGTTGTTCTAATCGTGATAGCCATTGTCCTCTATATTTGGTTGGGGAAAGAAATCGAACGTGGAGTGGAAGCAAATGCAGATGGCTCTGCGAATTATATGATTATACTGGGAGCAAAAGTAAAACCAGGAGGTATACCATCACTTTCATTAAAAAGTAGACTAGAGGTAGCTGTTCAATATTTAACAAAGTATCCGCAAGTGAAGGTCGTTGTGTCAGGGGGACAAGGACCAGATGAAGATCGAACGGAGGCATCTGTTATGAGGGATTATCTCGAGCAAAATGGCATTGATGCTTCGAGAATCATCATGGAGGATCAATCTACTTCCACTTATGAAAATTTAGTATTCTCTAAAGAACTTTTACCAAAGGAAACAAAGAAGATTACGATTGTTTCTAATGACTTCCATTTAAAACGTGCGAAATATCTAGCTGAATCTTTAGATTTTGAGGTAGATGTAGTGTCAGCTAAGACACCAAAGTCAGTAGAAGCTAAACTAAAAATAAGAGAGCGAGCGGCATTGCTAAAAACATATATTATAGGTTATTAAAAAATTGTTTCTTAATAGCTAAGATTTGACATATAATAGAAATATCACGGGGTATATGACAGAAAGAGGGGACTTCAATGAAAACATTTAAAGACTATGAGTACAACCGTCCAAATGTTGCAGGGATGAAAGAGCAACAATTAGCACTCGTCGACCAATTTCAGAAGGCGCAATCGATGGACGAACAAAGTAGCATCATTGAAAAATTAAATGGTATCAGTAATGACTTTGCTACAATGGCTAACCTAGTGTATATTAGGGCATCTATCGATACAAACGATGAATTTTATCAAGCAGAGCGCGACTATTTTGATGAAGTTAGTCCTGAGCTAGAAGAAGTAACAACAGAATATTATAAAGCATTGATTGCCTCACCTTTCCGTGAGCAACTAGAAGACAAATGGGGTCAACAATTATTCGATCTAGCTAACTATCAAATTAAAGGGTTCTCACCAGAAGTCATTGATTTGATGCAAAAGGAAAATAAGCTAGCTTCTGAGTATAATAAGCTTGTAGCATCTGCACAAATTGAATTTAATGGTGAGACTTTAACACTTGCTCAGCTTGGACCATTTGCGGAATCTACTGATAGAGCTACGCGTAAAGAAGCAACAAATGCACGATTTGGTTTCTTTGCCGAGCATGAAGGTGAATTTGATCGCTTATATGATGAACTTGTAAAAGTACGTCATGAAATTGCTGTAAAACTTGGCTATAAAAACTATGTTGAGCTTGGTTATATTCGAATGAATCGTATTGATTACAACGCAGAAATGGTAAAGAAATTCCGTGATCAAGTTCGCGATTTAATTGTTCCTGTTGCGACAAAGCTTTATGAGCGTCAGGCGAAGCGTATTGGGATTGACGATTTAAAATTCTATGATGAAGCGCTGAACTTTTTATCAGGTAATGCAACGCCAAAGGGTGATCCAGAATGGATTGTGGCGAATGGTAAAAAGATGTATGAGGAGCTATCGCCTGAAACGGGAGAATTTTTCAATTTCATGATCGATCATGACCTTATGGACCTAGTGGCGAAGAAAGGGAAAGAAAGTGGCGGGTATTGTACATTTATCGAAAACTATCATTCACCGTACATTTTCTCGAACTTTAACGGTACTTCAGGAGATATCGATGTGTTAACACATGAGGCTGGACATGCCTTCCAAGTGTATTCAAGCCGTAACATCGGCATTCCTGAATACTTATGGCCAACTTACGAATCTTGTGAAATCCACTCGATGAGTATGGAATTTTTCACATGGCCATGGATGGAGCTATTCTTTAAAGAAGATACAGAAAAATATAAATTTACACATTTAAGTAGTGGTCTTTTATTCTTACCATATGGTGTTGCAGTTGATGAATTCCAACATGTTATTTATGAAAATCCTACAATGACACCAGCAGAGCGTAAGGCAGCATGGAAGAAAATTGAGGAAACATATCTGCCACATCGTGACTATGATCACAATAGCTACCTCGAAGCAGGGGGCATTTGGCAACGTCAGGGTCATATTTATGCTAGTCCGTTCTACTATATTGATTACACGCTAGCACAAATTTGTGCCTTCCAGTTCTGGAAGCGTTCACGTGAAGAGTTTGAAGCGGCTTGGAAAGACTATATTCATCTATGTGGTTTAGGTGGCTCCATGTCATTTACAAAGCTTGTGAAAGAGGCAGGCTTAATTTCACCATTTGAAGATGGCTGTGTTGAATCAGTTATTGGGGAGATTGAGGCATACCTCAATTCTGTAGATGATTCGTCGTTATAACAGATACTGAAATTCGCTACACTTCCACGATTAGTATAGTGGAAGTGAGCGAATTTTTTAGTTTGTCTGAAGGCGGCTTTTTAAGTAAACGCAAAAAATCTGATGATAAATTCGCTCAGAGAAAATTGATTGAGTCAAAACATACTAGGATACTTGCGAAATGGTTAATATATCAGTAGTATCTTGAGTAACGGCGATAAAAGGAAGTGAATGAAAGTGACGAGAAAGGTTTGGTTTCAGGTAGGTGTAGGGATACTGCTTACACTATTAATCATTAAATATTTTATAGAGATTCATTGGATTTTTTCACCACTAGTCATCATATTAAAAGCCATTTTTATCCCTTTATTACTGGGAGGGGTCTTTTATTATGTGACTGAACCGATTCAGAGATTTTTAGAAAAACGTAAATTTCCTAGATGGGCAAGTATATTGACAATTGTGTTTGGCCTAATAGGAATTGCAGGGATTTTTGGCTGGATTATTGGCAACCCGATTGCTGAACAGGTCAATAAATTAGTGAAGAATGCCCCGATGATTAGTTCTAGTATTAGTACGAGTATTCAGCAATTAACCGACTATGTACTGCTCAATAAAGATAACTTCCCACAGCAGGTAAATGATGTAATCGAAAAAATGGCGAATTCAGTGCAAGATGTTGCGATGGTGGCGAGTAAAGGGTTTATATCCTTTTTACAATCCATTGTATCAGTATCATTATTAGCTGTTTTAATACCATTCTTCTTTATTTTTATGTTGAAGGACCATGAGAAATTTGCACCATCTATTTATAAATATTTCAGTGGCGAACGTCAGCAATGGGTAAAGAAAACATTAAGTGAAATTGATGATGTATTACGTAGTTATATTCAGGGTCAACTGCAAATTAGCTTTTTATTAGCACTTATTATGTATGTTGGTTATTTAATTATTGGATTAGAGTATTCATTACTATTAGTAATCTTTGCGTTCTTTATGAATATGATTCCATTTATTGGGCCTTGGATTGCATTTACGCCAGCCCTAATCGTAGCGGTTATTCAGGATCCTATTTTAGTTGTTTGGGTATCCGTCGTGACGCTTGTTGCGCAGCAAATTGATAGTAATTTTATTACACCTAATGTTATGGGGAAATCGCTCGATATCCATCCACTAACTGTTATTACAATTATTCTAGCAGCAGGTAATATAGCAGGCTTTATAGGAATTATTATTGCTGTACCATTTTATGCAGTATTGAAAGTTATCGTATCCAATATTTATGATCAACGTAATGCGATTAAGAAAAAAGCAACGAAATCAGTATAGGAGTCGAAACAATGGAACAAGAAATTGTAAAGGTATTTAATGAACGGCATGAGGAAATTGGGACAGCTACAAGGTCGGAGGTGCATGAAAAAGGTCTTTGGCATGAGACATTTCATTGCTGGCTAGTTAACGAGGACTATATTTATTTTCAAGTACGAAGCTCTCAGAAAAAGGATTATCCAGGTTTACTCGATATTACAGCAGCAGGCCATCTTTTAGCTGTTGAAACAGTGGAGTCAGGTATACGGGAAGTAAAAGAAGAATTAGGGCTCCAAATAGATGTTGAAGATGTTGTCAAAATGGGCATGACCTCTTGCAGTATTGTTTCTGAAAATATGATTGATAATGAATTTTGCCATGTCTACATATATCCTTTCGAGCACGATTGGAATTCCTTTACTTTACAATATGAGGAAGTATCAGGTGTAGTGAGAGCAAGACTAAATGAGGCCGAAGCTTTCTTCTTGGGTAAAACGACGACACTTAATATTGAAGGATACGAATATTTCCCTGATGGTCAACGTGTCAAAATCGTCAGACCAGTTGGAACGGCACAATTTGTTCCTTATCGAGAACTATATGTCGCACATGTTATCAAATTTGCACGTGAAAAAATATTTAATCAAACATCCTAATTTGGGTAGGATAAGCTAGAACATAGCTTATCCTATTTTCTTTGTAAAAATGATGAGAATGTACACAATATAACAGGAAAAAATAAGTTATACTGTTAGATAGATTGTAAAGAAAAGGAGCATTTTTTATATGCTAACATTTGAACAAAAACAAGCAATTATTGAATCATTTTCTGAACTAACGAAAAAGGAAATATCATTAAAACGCTTAAATTATCACTTTATGGACAGTCTTTATGAAAAGACAATTGTAGTTGAAAAGCTCCATCCGAATGGCAATGGCTTTATCTTTGTTGGAGATTTATTGCGCTATGAGCAAGAGGCTAACAAAGGATTAGTAAATATCCGTGATTATGATGAGCAACAACTTCGTGAGATTATTGCGGATGCTATTCAATATCTATCTGAAGAGATAGAGACGGAAGAACCGATTATCGAGATTTGGCATAGTCGAGAGGGTGATCAATTACAGCTAGTATTTGAACAACGTTCTTGGAATGTCTACCATGGGGAAAATCTTGAAGAGGCGTTTGGTACGTATGATACAGCAAAAGAATATTTGCTAGAAGAAGGCTTTCGTAAAAAGAAATAATAAATACGGGGGATTATCATAAAATGAACGGGAAAAAACTAGTGGGAATTGTTATTGTTGTTGTGATTGTGGCGTGTTTACTATCAGTTTTTACTATAACTAATTTTTATAAAAACCATGAGGAACAACCAAATCGTGAAAATCGCGAAATTAATAAGTCGAAGAGCTTGAATTTAATTTTGCCACAGGCTACAATTATCTCGAATTCAAGATAATTGAGAGGTGGACTGTTAATGAAGCATATTTTTTATAAAGGTACGGATGAAACTAAACCCACTCTATTGTTGTTACACGGCACGGGCGGTAATGAAGAAAGCTTAATTGGACTTGCCAAGGAAATTGATGATACAGCCAATATATTAAGTGTACGAGGCAATGTACTAGAGCATGGAATGCCAAGGTTTTTCCGCCGATTAGCGGAAGGTGTCTTTGATATAGAGGATTTAATCATTCGTACAAAGGAACTGAACGATTTTTTGCACGAGGCATCACAGCAATATGGCTTTGATCGTCAACGAATTGTAGCTATCGGTTATTCAAATGGTGCTAATATTGCGGCTAGCCTATTATTCCACTACGAGGATGTTTTAGCAGGGGCAATATTACACCATCCAATGGTGCCAAGACGTGGGATTGAGCTACCGAAGCTTTCTGCAACCCCTGTTTTTATAGGGGCAGGTACGAATGATCCGATGTGTACAGCACAAGAATCAGAGGAGTTAGAGGTCCTTTTAAGTTCGGCCGGTGCGATGGTGACGACGAAGTGGTTTGATTTTGGACATCAGCTAACGATTCCTGAAGTACACGCAGCGAAAGAGTGGTATAACAGTATTTATGCATAGTGGAAAAATCCGCTTCCTTAAACAAGGAGGCGGATTTTTTTTATTATTTATTTTTCTTTCTTTGAGAAAGGAAGCCACCAATTCCAATCACCAAATAGTTTCATGAGACTTGGTACAAGCATAAGACGAATGATAGTGGCATCAATAGCAACAGCAATGGCTATACCTACACCAATTTGTTTTACAGGCATAACATCTGTGAAGGCAAAAGCTCCTGTAATAACAATCATAATGAGCGCTGCTGATGTAATAATCCTACTTGTGGATGTCAGTCCTTCTATTGTAGCGTGAGTATTGTTGGCACCTTTTAAATATTCCTCTTGGATACGAGAAATTAAAAATACTTCGTAATCCATACTCAAACCAAAAACAAGACAGAAAACAATAACTGGGATAATCAAGACAATGGATCCTGCTTCAATTCCAAAATGTCCATATTGGAAAATATAGACGAGTATTCCGAAGGCAGAGGAAAGTCCAATAATGTTCATAATAATGGCTTTTAACGGAATTAAAACTGAACGGAATGCCAGCATTAAAATAAAGAATGTAGACACGATGATAATGGCTATCGCTAAAACAATTTTATTAGCGATTTCATCAAATATCTCTTGGTTAAATTTTGCTGGTCCTCCGAGTGCAAAGTTAACACCTAAATCTTTATCCATCCAAGTTCTTGCAAATTTTTGAGCAATAGTGGAAGAGCCTGCTGCATCAATGGTTATGGGGATGAATAGCTTTGTATCTTTTGAAAAAGTTTGAATAACCGGTTTTAATTGTTCTGCCACCTGTGGGATTGCTAAAGAAGCAGAGAGTTCCTTAGGTGTTGGAATGTTTGCGGCTGTGTATATAGTTGAAACATTCGTAACGAGTGGATCCTTTAATAGTTTTTCTTGCATAGTGTAAATCAGTTCTCTAGCCTCAGCATCCTCCCAGCCTTCTTTCCGCTCAGCCAATAAATATAAAGTAGATGTTTCACCGAGTCCAAAGGTGTCATCTAATTTATCGTACGCTACACGTGCATCATATTTTGCTGGTAGGGAATCTACCTGAGGAATTTTTAATTGGATATCCTTTAATGGGAGCATGCCAATACCAAGTAATAATAATGCAGCAATGACGATAGCTACAGGATGTTTCATGACAAAACCTGCAAAGCTACGCCAGCGATTTGCTCCACCTGGTTTAACGCGTAGTAGACGCCATTTATTGAGTCGATCGCCTAAAAGCATCATGGTAGCAGGGAGTAAGGTTAAGCCGGAAAGAACAGCCAACAGGACTACTATTGTGCCTCCTAGGGCGATATTATGGAATATTTCAACATTAATAACGATCATTGCACCTAAACCAATCATGACACATACGGCAGAAAAAACGATGGAACGTCCTGCTGTCTGGATAGCAATCTGAATAGCTTCTGCAATAGATGTTTGAGCACGCTCTTCACGGTAACGATTAATAAACAATAGTGCAAAATCAATACTTAAAGCAAGACCAAGCATTGGAACAATATTTAAAACGAAAATGGATAAATTTACACTACCGCTGAGTAATGTCATAATACCGAAGGCAGTTACGACTGTAACAACCCCGATGATAATTGGCAAAATAGAAGCAATGACTGTACCAAAAGCCAATAATAGGACGATAATGGCGATAGGTAATCCAATGGCCTCAGCAGATGCCAAATCCTTTTGACTGGCTGTATTAATGTCAGCAGAAATAACTGGGCCACCTGTAATATGAACGCCGTCTTCTTCAATTAATAAACGGACATCCTCAACGATTTCTGATAGGTTATCAGCATCATTTCTTAGATGGACCATCGCATAGGCAATCCCGTCTTTACGCAAAGAAGAGTCATCTAATGGTGACTGGATAGAATGTATGTCTTTGATATCATTCAGCTTATTTAAAGTTTCTTCAATTTTCTTATCCTGAGCAGGATCGAAAACAACCAAGATTGTATTGGTTGGAATATCGAATGTTTTTGCTAGCTCTTTTGTGACATAGTTATGATCCGCTTCAACAAAAAATCCATCTCCCTGAAGTTTATCGGGAAGTTGTAAAGCAAAATAAGCCATTGCTAGAAAAATAATAATCCACAGGGCTACGATTGCTTTTGCATGTGTGGTAATAAAAGTTGAAAAAGTTTTCATAGTTATTTATGTATCCCCCTTTTTCAATTAGTTTAAAGGATGCGTCACATTTTGTCGTGTGACAAAGTAAAGACTCCTGTCCATTTATTAGACAGGAGCCTTTGTTATTAGAAGAATAATGATAGGACAAAATAAATAACGGATGCCATTACAGCTGAAATAGGCATTGTAATAACCCAAGTAGTAACAATCTTACGGGCCATTCCCCAGTTAACGCCACGTACACGCTGTGCAGAACCAACACCCATAATAGATGAAGAAATAACATGTGTGGTAGATACAGGCAGGTGGATTAGCGTTGCACCAAAAATAACTGTTGCTGACGCTAAATCCGCCGCTACACCATTAACAGGACGGATTTTCATGATCTTACCGCCGACGGTTTTAATAATTTTGTAACCACCAATAGATGTACCTAGACCCATAGCTGCGGCTGCTGCAGCACGTACCCAGAAAGGTATGTCATCACCGCTATGCAACCCTCCAGCAATTAATGCCATTGTCATAATCCCCATTGCTTTTTGTGCATCGTTTGTACCATGCGTGAACGATTGAATGGCTGCGGTGAAAATTTGCATCGTACGGAACCCTTTATTGGTACGATATAAATTAAGATTTTTAAACCATAATTTAAAAAGTGTCATCATAATAAAACCAGCACAAATAGCCAATATTGGTGAAAACACTAACGCCATAATGATTTTAGTAAAGCCACCATAATTTAACACATTAAAGCCAGCAGATGCGACAGCAGCACCTGCGATAGAGCCAATCAACGTGTGGGAAGAACTTGATGGAATACCGAAATACCATGTAAGTAAATTCCAAATGATAGCTGAAATAAGTGCGGCCAAAATAACGACTGAGCCAGTTGTATCTCCTTCAAAAGCATTTAAAGAAAACGGATCTACAATGTCTTTTGTTAAAGCTTTAGCAACCCCTACAAAAGTGATAGCACCGATAAAATTCATGGTTGCGGCCATGATGATCGCTACACGAGGTGGCAATGCTCGAGTGGAAACCGAAGTTGCAATAGCATTTGCTGTATCATGAAAGCCATTGATAAAGTCAAATGTTAGGGCAAAGATGACGACCAGTACGGTTAGTATAATGATTGTATTCATTGTAAAGTGCCCATCTCCTAATTATGCGTTACGCATGATGATTGTTTCCATAGTATTAGCTACGTTTTGACAATGATCAGCGATATCTTCAAGTTGTTCATATATATCTTTAAATTTAATGAGGCGAATCGGATCTTTTTCGTTTAGAAACAGTTGTTTAATGGAAGAACGTTGTACTTCATCACATTCACGTTCATAGTCTTTAATTAGAATGGCGTGTGGACGCATACCAATTAGATTCTTTTTCTTTAACTCTTCAGTTGCTTTAACAATTTCATCAGCACTTTTAGAAATATAGCCTAGAAAAGTGCGCATGGATTCATCAATCTCTGTGAGTGAAAACATTTCAAAATGGGCAATACAATGTTCAGTACCATCTAAAATATCATCCATACGAATGGCAAACTCTAAAATATCTTCACGCTCTATAGGTGTCATAAATGATTTGTTTAGCATTACGATCAGTTCGTGAATGAGCTTATCGCCAGCAGTTTCGTAATTTTTCATTGTAATGCTAATCTCTTTTAGGTCAGCTACACTGTTAATACGAAAATCATTTGCGTAATGCACAGCCTCTCTCATATTTTCAGCAATTTTATGCAATGCAATAAAGAAAGGGTCTTGTTTTTTTGAGTTAAGCATGTAAATCGAATCCTCCTGGATATAAATAAATTAATCGACCTCTAAACTTTACTATCATAACAAAATCTTTAATTTATCTACATAAAAATTTTATATTCGACATAAAAATTTACATTGCTGTAATATACAATTCGTTCACAAAATAAAGGGAGAACAAACTGTATTTGTTTTTAATAGTACAGATAAATTCCTTTATTCCTCAATTTATGTCATATCGTTAACAGTGTTTAGCACAGATATACGTGTGATTTACAATGAAAATGAGTAATAAAGCTACTTGAATTGTAAAGGGAATGTAAATTCAAATTGTTTGAGCAGGAGTCTCTCCTTATTCTTAAGAATATCTTCATTTTTATCCTTCCTCTTTATTAAGAATTGTTTTCTATAATGGGCAATGAGTGAGAAAGGAGTGTTTATTATCAAATGATTCAAGTTGAAAACTTACAACATACATTTTTAATCGGAAAAAAAGGGAAGGAAAAGAAGGTTCCTGTTTTAAAAGGTGTGAACTTTGAGGTTAATAAAGGAGAAATCGTTGCCATTGTCGGAAAAAGTGGCTCTGGAAAGTCAACTTTATTACAAGTTTTAGCTGGATTTATGAAGGTTGAGCATGGATCTATTAGGGTGAATGGTAAAGAAACGGCACAACTAAATGAAACAGAAAGTGCAGCATTTCGTTTGAGACAATTCGGTTTTATCTTTCAAAACTTTCAACTAATGCCTGGCTTGACAGCATTCGAAAATATTGAATTACCTTTAAAGCTACAGGGGCTGCGCAAAGCAATGAGAAAAGAAAAAGTAAAAAAAATAATGGACAAGGTTGGTCTAACAGAAGTGGCCGATCACTATCCAAATGAATTATCAGGTGGGCAGCAACAGCGTGTCAGTATTGCACGAGCGCTCATCACGAATCCTCCTATTTTGCTGGCAGATGAGCCTACAGGAAGTTTGGATTCAGAAACAGAGCAAGATATTTTGATGCTTATTCAAAGTTTAAACCGTGAGTTTGGGTTAACCTTTGTCATTATTACTCATGATGAAGAAGTGGCGACAATCGCACATAGGCGCTTCCGTATGTATGATGGCGAACTGGTAAAGGAGGAAGCTTAATATGTTATTTAAGGATCAATTAGACTTTGTCACACAGCACATAAAGAAAAATAAATTGCGTGTTTTTATGACGGTTCTAGCTGCTACAATGGGTTGTGCTTTCCTCATCGTACTAGCATCCGTAGGTTTTGGATTACAGGAATCATTACGTAATGAAATCCTTTCCAATGAAACAGTTACGAAAATTCAAGTATATGGGGATAAACAATTTACAGAGGATCAGATTCAAGAAATTAAAAAGATAGATCATGTGGAAACAGTACTTGAAACGGTAAGCGTGAATGCCTCTGCACATTCTTTTTTAGGTGATCGAGATACAACTTCTAGTTTAGTTTTAAATGATATGAAGGATTTTGAACAGGTGAATGGCAAGCTTGCAGAAGGTGCTTATCCAGCAAAGCCAAATGAAATAGTGGTAGGCTATCATTTTGCACAAACACTATTGAATGAGGCCGACCGCAATGTAATTAAAGAAAAAAGTAAAAAGGCTGAGGCAGAAGGCACCTATTATAATGGAAGCGATGAAGGCTATAAAAAATCATTAATAGGACAAACCATTGACATGTCACTATTGCCTAACACTGGTAACAATGAAGAATCGGCAAAAATGATCTATACAATTGTTGGCGTAATGGAGAAACCATCGTATGATTGGATGATTGATAATACGATTCATATGGACACAGCACAAAAACCAGCATTAGTTAAGAATCTGTCCGCTCTCGAAGATACAACCGCAGAGGAAATGTTTTACTCAGAATTTAATATTTTTGCTGATACATTGGAAAACGTAAAGCCCATTTTAGAGAAACTAAAAGATAGTGGTTACAGTGTCTATTCGGTGACGGAGCAATTAGATCAAATGAATGTATTTTTCTTAGTCTTAAAGATTGGTTTGATTTTTGTTGGTACAATTGCTGTGCTCATTGCTTCCATCGGTATTTTCAATACGATGACAATGGCTGTGACAGAACGAACTCGTGAAATAGGTGTCTTAAAAGCGATTGGTGCAAGTCCAAAATTAATCCAACGCTTATTTTTAATGGAAAGTACGTTTATTGGGCTTTTAGGTACCTTCATTGCGGTAATCATTTCATATGCCATTAGTTTTGCTGCCAATGCAGTGCTGCCTCTGATTCTAAAAGCAGCCACGGGAGAAGATGCATTTGCAACAAATGATATTACATTTTCTCTTATTCCATGGCAGTTAGTCGTTATTGCAGCAGCTATTAGTATTGGAGTAGCGATGATCTCCGGTTATCGTCCTGCTCGTAAGGCGACGAAAATTGATGTCATCCATGCTTTACGACAAGAGCTATAATGAAAGAGATTCAATAAGGATTGAATCGTCTTTGACTGTAGACAAAACCATCGAGACGTTTTCGCGCTCGATGGTTTATTGTATTGTAAAGAGATGGTTCGGATTGCCTTTTTAGTCTGTTATAAATACTCGTTTAACTCTGTTTGTAAAAATGGTGTTGCATGTAATAAATTTAAGAAAGCATCATAGTTGGCACGTTGCTCTGTACTTGCTTTTTTGCCTGTTCGGTATGCTCGAATTAAAATATTTTTGGGCGTATTTTCCATATCAATAAATTCAAGAAGCTGTGCCTCATAGCCAACAAGGGACAAGATTTCAGCCCGAATGGAATCTGTAGCAAGGGCGGCGAAACGCTCTCGTACAAGACCGTGTTGTAACATTATCTCCAATGATGGCGTATTTAGTTGACGATTTAATTCATGTTGACAACAAGGAACACTTAATATGACGCTTGCGCCCCATTTCACGGCACGCGCTAAAGCCATATCTGTGGCAACATCGCAAGCATGCAGTGTTACGACCATATCTACAGAGGTTTCCTCATTATAATCATTAATATCTCCTACAAGAAATTCAAGCTGGTCATAGCCTAAATCTTGTGCTATTCTTGAACACTCTTCAATAATCTCCTTTTTCAAATCTAAGCCTGTTACACGTATATCTAAACCTTTTTCAATTTTTAAATAGTGGTATAAAGCAAAAGTTAAATAGGATTTGCCTGATCCAAAATCTAATATACGAACTTGCCGGTTTTTTGGTAAGTAGGATAAAGCATCGTCAATAAATTCAATAAAGCGGTTAATTTGCTTAAATTTATCGTATTTTTGTTTTTTAACTTTTCCATCCTCTGTTTGCACCCCAAGTCGGATTAAAAATGGGTAAGGTTGATCGTCCGAGAGTAAATAATTTTTTTTACGATTATGTGCTAGATTTACCTGCTTTGGTGTAGACGATTGATCGGATTTCCAAAGTACTTTATTCTTTTTTGATAATTGCACTTGTACTTTTTCATCAATAAAATCAACATGGGCTTGACGATAATCTTCGAAAATATCCTCCAGCTTAGCGGGAAATTCGGTCAATTGAATATTTTCATGTTTTAAAATTCGTTCATATTGGTATTCAATTTGTATATGATAACTATTCTTTAACATTAATGGCTTTAACTTAATGCGTTTAACTTCATTAGATTTCATGCGGGGTTGACTGATTGTAGCAGTAACTAGCTGTTGCTGTAAAATTCTTTCAATGAGATGAGCTTTCATTTCTTCAAATATCATACATTTTCGCCTACTTTGTTGTGTAATAGATGGCACTAGTTTAACACATTTTATAACGAACAATGTTTTTGAAAAAATTTTCACAAAAATTCTGAGTAATTATAGGTGGAGTTGTATATTCATGGTATCTTTATGTATAGTAATTCTTTATGAATTGGTGATACTAAAGACTGAATAGGAGGAAAAAGTATGTCAGATAATATGTATCAATTATTAGCAATTATTATTTATATGGTCGCCATGCTGGTGATCGGCTGGTATGCATTCGTTAAAACTTCCAATTTAACGGACTATATGCTTGGTGGTCGTTCCTTAGGTCCGGCTGTAACGGCACTAAGTGCGGGTGCGGCGGATATGTCTGGCTGGCTTTTAATGGGCTTACCTGGTGCTATTTTTTTATCAGGTCTTGTGGAAGCCTGGATTGCCATTGGGTTAACGGTAGGCGCATATTTAAACTGGTTATTGGTAGCTCCACGGTTACGTGTTTATACACAGGTTACCAATGATTCCATTACCATACCGAGTTATTTGGATAATCGATTACGTGATCATACGAAGTTGATCAGAATTGCTTCAGGTATTATTATTTTAATATTTTTTACATTTTATGTATCTTCTGGGATGGTAGCAGGAGGAAAATTTTTCGATAGTTCGTTTGGTTATGAGTATCATACAGGTTTGTTAATCGTTTCGGCAGTAGTGGTAGCCTATACATTGTTCGGCGGATTTTTAGCAGTAAGTTATACTGATTTTTTACAAGGACTTATCATGTTTCTAGCACTTATTGCTGTACCACTATTTGGTCTTTTTGTAACAGGTGGAATAGGGGAAACAATTACTTCTATTAAAGCGGTTAGCCCAGATCTTTTAAACATGTTACCTGCCACTGCAACAGCAGCCGGTATTATCTCCTCACTTGCCTGGGGATTAGGCTATTTTGGGCAGCCACATATTATTGTGCGCTTTATGGCCATCAGCTCTGTAAAAGAAACAAAGCAGGCCCGTCGTATTGGTATTGGGTGGATGATGTTAAGTTTATTTGGTGCAATTGGGACGGCGTTGGTAGGGGTAGCCTATTATGAACAAAATGCAGGTGAGCTAAAAGACGCTGAAACAGTATTTATTGTTCTGGGACAAATTTTATTCCATCCATTTATAGCTGGAGTTATGCTAGCAGCAATTTTAGCTGCTGTAATGAGTACTATTTCATCGCAATTAATCGTTACCTCTTCGGCGCTTGTAGAGGATATTTATAAAGCGTTGTTTAACAAAACAGCAACTGATAAACATTATGTTTTTGTAGGACGTATCGCTGTTCTAGTTGTTGCGATTATTGCAGCGGTTTTAGCTTGGAATCCAGATAGCTCCATCTTAAGTCTAGTTGGTTTTGCATGGGCAGGATTTGGTGCAGCATTTGGACCAGTCATTTTGCTTTCTTTATATTGGAGGAAGTTAACGAATTACGGTGCTTTAAGCGGAATGGTAACTGGTGCTGCAACAGCATTTATTTGGGGGAAAGTTGAATCGTTATCAAGTGCCTTATATGAAATTGTGCCAGGCTTCTTTGTATGTTTAATTGTTGCGGTTGTCGTTAGTATATTGACGTATAGACCTAATGAAGAAATTGAAGAAGAGTTTAGCCGTTCGGAAGAATTATTAAAAGAAGAAAGAAAATAAGGGAAATGCGCCTTTACAGAGAGGCGCATTTTTTGAAATGTTTTTCGTAAAGTTCTGAACATACGTAAAGCTGTAATTTATGGTAAGATGAAGAAAATTTGTCGTAGGGACACCGAGGTTTTGGTGGGAGGTTTCTAATGGATAGAATTAAGGAAGTTGATGTATTAATTGAAAAGGCCATACTCGTTGGCGTAAATTTACGTAATGATGCGCACTTTAATTACTCGATGGAAGAGCTTCGAAATTTAGCAGAGGCACTAAATGTGGAGGTCGTAGGGGTAGTTACGCAAAATTTAGAGCGTGTGACACCTTCCCATTATGTTGGTACAGGTAAAATAGAAGAAATCAAAAATTTCTATGAAGAAGCACAAGCAAATCTCATCATTTTTAATGATGAGCTGTCTCCTTCGCAAATCCGTAATTTAGAGCGTGATCTAGCAACGAAAGTTATTGATCGAACAATGCTTATTTTGGATATTTTTGGCAGAAGGGCAAAAACACGAGAGGCGCAAATGCAGGTAGAATTAGCACAGCTACAATATATGCTCCCGCGCTTAGTGGGCTTACATGCTTCTTTAAGCCGTCAGGGTGGAGGGACAGGCGGTGGCTTCAAAAACCGAGGTGCTGGGGAAACAAAGCTTGAATTGGATCGTCGGAAAATAGAAGATCAAATAGCGAAAATCAAAAAGGATCTAGAGCAGGTCAAGGATCAACGTGAAACGCAGCGTAAACAGCGTCGAAAAAATGCCCTTCCGGTAGTGTCTATAGTTGGCTACACTAATGCTGGCAAGTCAACGATTATGAATCAATTGTTGGCTGAGATAGGCCAAGAGGAGCATAAACAAGTCTTTGAGAAGGATATGCTTTTTGCTACACTTGAAACATCAGTTCGACAGATTGAGCTACCTGATAACAAGACATTTTTATTAACAGATACAGTTGGGTTTGTCAGCAAATTGCCCCACCATTTAGTAAAGGCGTTCCGCTCCACATTGGAAGAAGCAAGAGATGCAGATCTTTTATTACACGTCGTAGATGTTTCCAATTCAGAGCATGGTTTTATGATGGATGTTACAAATGAAACGTTAAAAGCGGTTGGTGTTGAAGGTATTCCAACCATTTATGTTTACAATAAAGCTGATCTTGCTCAAGTGCCTTACCCTGTTGTAAGTGGCGATAATATATGGGTATCAGCAAAGGAAGCGGTAGGGCTAGAAGAGTTAATTCAATTAATTCGTCAACATATTTTCTCCAATTATGTGACATGTGAAATGCTCATACCTTATGACCAAGGAAATATTGTTTCTTATTTAAATGAACATGCCTCTGTTTCTAATACAGCATACGAAGAGGGTGGTACATTATTATCCCTTGAAGTTAAAGAAGCGGATTATGCAAAATATCAGCAATACGTCGTAAATTAAAAAATGAAAAAATAACCTGAAGCATGCCAAAAGATTTTGGCATGCTTTTTGTGATTAAGGGGAATATAGAATCTAGATCAACAGCCTGTAGCATTTTAATAATTGTTAGAAAAAATAGTTTAAAATTGTATAAAAAGTTATAAATCTGAATTATAAATATTTTAGAATAATTTAATGTTCAGAAAACAAGTGTGGGCTATTGAAGTGTGAGAAAACTTAGATATATCAAAGGATTTAATAATTATCGAAATAAACAATCAGAATTTAAAGAAAAATGATAAATTTTCAACATTTTTTAAAACTCTTGCTAAAGTTAAAAAAACGCTTTAGTATGATGAAACACAGTTTTTTAATCCTTATTTTAGGGTAATAATGTTTTTTAAAGAGAATATTTTTAATTGGGAGAGGGTATTGTATGTCTAGTAAAGATGAAGTTGTAAAATCTGTCCCTCAAAATGGTTTTGTTGGACACCCTAAAGGGCTCTTTACTTTGTTTTTCACAGAATTTTGGGAACGTTTCTCATATTATGGTATGCGAGCAATTCTCATTTTCTTTATGTATTACGAATTGAATCAGGGTGGATTAGGTCTAGACCGCGGAACAGCGAACTCTATTATGGCCATTTATGGTTCACTCGTTTATATGTCAGGTATTATAGGTGGATGGATTGCTGACCGAGTATTAGGAACACGTAGAACTATTTTTTACGGTGGCGTGTTAATAATGATTGGCCATTTATTACTAGCACTGCCTGGCGGTGTAACGATGCTATTTGCTTCAATGGCATTTATCGTAATGGGAACTGGGTTATTAAAACCAAACGTTTCAAGTATTGTTGGGGATATTTATGCTGAAACAGATAGCCGCCGTGATGCAGGCTTCTCTATTTTCTATATGGGTATTAATATGGGGGCATTCATTGCACCATTTATTGTCGGAACAATTGGACAAAAGTATAGCTTCCACTTAGGCTTTGGTTTAGCCGGTTTAGGGATGCTTGTTGGGTTAATTGTTTATAAATTGACGGAGAAAAAATACTTAGGCCTAGCGGGTTTACAAGTTAATAACCCATTAAAGCCTGAAGAACGCAAAAAAGTCTTTGCGCAATTTGGTATTGTTGCTTTACTTATTATCATTCTAGGTGCCATTGGTATTAAAACTGGTACTTTAACGATGAATGTATTCAGTTTAATCATTACAGCTCTTGGTGTATTAATTCCAACAGTCTTCTTTATTTATATGTATCGTAGTAAAAAGACAACAAAAGATGAAAAATCTCGACTTCTTGCATATATTCCATTATTTTTGTCAGCCGTTATGTTCTGGGCAATTCAAGAACAAGGGGCAACAATTCTGGCTACGTATGCAGATGAGCGTACACAATTAAGTATTGGTAGCATTCAGCTTCAATCTTCTTGGTTCCAGTCATTAAACCCGTTATTTGTTATAACAATGGCACCATTATTTGCGATGTTATGGCTTAAATGGGGAGACAAGCAGCCTACTACACCACGTAAATTTTCATACGCCTTATTCTTTGCAGGTTTATCATTCCTTGTCATGATGATTCCAGCACACTTATCTGGCGGAGAAACATTAGTTAGTCCTTGGTGGTTAGTACTGTCATTCTTTTTAGTAGTTGTAGGTGAATTATTATTATCACCTGTTGGTTTATCGGCTACGACGAAATTGGCACCACAAGCATTTGCGGCACAAACCATGTCTTTATGGTTTTTAACAAGTGCGGCAGCACAAGCAATTAATGCACAGTTAGTAAAGGTTTATGAAGTTGTAAGCGAATTCACATACTTCGGCTTCTTGGGGTCGCTTTCAATCGTCATTGGTATATTATTGTTAATTTTATCGCCGATTATTTCAAAGGCAATGAAAGGTATTAACTAATTGGAAGATGTAAGTACAGTCCGGCTAATGGGCTGTATTTACATCTTTTTTTGTTATCTAAATAAATGTCTATTTATGAAGTCTAGCGCGAAATATATTATCTTAAGTAGTAATTTTATAAGTTTCTATGTGGAAGATCATTATTTTCGCTATAATAATCATAATTATAAGAAAATTTTAAGGGGTTGGATGGTATGAAAGAAGAATTGGACCGTTTGAGGTCAAGATTAATGGAGATTTTTACGTATTTACACGCCAATCCAGAAATTAGCTGGCATGAGATAGAAACAACTAATTATATAGTAGATTTATTAACGGAAGAAGGGTTTTCGCCAATTCGCTTTAAAAATTCTACAGGTCTTTATGTTGATGTGGGTCATGGTAGTCCTAAAGTGGGTTTACGAACAGATATAGACGCATTATGGCAGGAGGTTGATGGCCATTTCCGTGCAAACCACTCCTGTGGGCATGATGGACATATGACAATGGCTATTGGTACTCTCTTACTATTAAAAGAACAACAGCCATCATTTAATGGTACAATCCGTGTCATTTTCCAGCCTGCTGAAGAAAAAGGGACGGGAGCATTAGCAGTCTTAGAAGAAGGTGTAATTGATGAGCTTGACTATTTATTTGGTGTGCATGTAAGACCCGTTCATGAGCTAGAGGATGGTACATACTGTGCAGCCTTGTATCACGGAGCCTCTCGTTTACTAGAAGGGGAGATTATTGGAGAGGATGCCCATGCTGCAAGGCCACATCTGGGCGTTAATGCAATCGAAGTAGGGGCTACCATCATTGAAGATTTACGAACCATTCATACCGATCCAATGGTACCTGTATCAGTTAAGATGACAAAGTTCCATGCAGGGGGAGAATCAGGCAATATCATACCTGGTAATGCCTCATTTACGATAGACATTCGTGCTCAGCAAAATAATGTTATGGATGATTTAGCGCAAGGGGTCAAACGTGTTATTGATTCCACTAAGCTATTGCATAAGGTGCAGATTGAATTACGTACTGTTGCCAATATTGTAGCTGCGGAAGTTGATACAAGTGCACAATATATTATGGAACAAGCAATTATACAGGCTGCCGGATTATCAAATTTAAGAAAGCCGGTACACACACCTGGTGGAGAGGATTTTCATCATTATGCGGTAAAAAGGCCACACTTAAAAACAACCATGTTGGGCTTAGGATGTGGATTAACACCAGGATTACACCATCCGAAAATGAAGTTTAAACAAGCACGACTTGTTACTGGCGTGGAGATTCTTACGAGAGCAGTCTTATTAGCATTGGAGTCAACAGATACAAAGGAGGCGTCAGCATAATGTTAGAGCAAGTGCAAATTCACAAAGTCATGACACCTATAGAACTGGCAGAGGTCCAAAAGTTGAATGCTGAAATATGGGGAAGCCAAGCAATTCCCACTCACCAATTACTAGCAGTTGTACAAAATGGCGGATTAGTTTTAGGTGCTTATTTAGAAGAAAGGCTAATTGGCTTTAACTATTGCTTTGTGGGCTATCATGATAGAGAAATATACTTACATTCACACATGATTGGCGTAAAGAAAGCATATCGTGAACAAGGTGTAGGTGAGTTATTAAAGCACGCTCAGCAAGAAGAGGTGAGCTTAGCTAATTTGGCATTTTTAAAGCTAAATGCTATTAGTTATCGATACGAAAATGATTATTACGGCGCTCTTGAAGATGACTTTAATGAAGGATTACCTTCAGACAGGCTGATTGTTGAGTGGTGGATAGAACGTGAACAAATGGCTGATAGCATTGATGAACTAGAAGAAATCGCACAGGAAATCGTACCATGGACATTAACTGTCGATGGCTTGCCTGTCCTAGACGTAGATAATACATTTCAAATGGAACATTCCTTTCATCAGGAGGCCTATCTATTACCGATTCCTCAATATTTGCAGAAAGTGAAAGTTGAAAGTCCTAAACTTGCAGAGGACTGGCGCTATAAAATTAGAAAGATCTTAACAGCATTATTCAATCAAGGCTATGCAATTGTACGTGTCAAGAAGCACCCAGAATATGTCCATAGCTATCTGTTAGTCAGACGCTCCTTATTAGCCTTATAATAATTAGAGGGAGTGAAGTTTGTGAAAGTAGAAAAGATTACTTTAAGACATATTAAAATGCCGATGAAAGCACCGTTTTCAACGAGCTTTGGTACAGTCGACGAAAAAGAACTGTTATTAATAGAAGCAAAAGATGAATCTGGGATTACTGGATGGGGAGAGACGGTTGCTTTTGTAGCGCCTTGGTATACAGAGGAAACTTTAAAGACGACATGGCATATGCTGAAAGATTTTCTAATACCCATCTTGCTAAATAAAGAGATCGGGCATCCTGATGAGGTGACTACATTGTTTGCTTCTATTCGCAGAAATTGCATGGCGAAAGCTTCGATAGAAGGTGCTATATGGGATATTTATTCCCAACAAACAAAACAATCTCTCGCACGGGCTTTAGGTGGGCAAAAAACACGTATTGAAGTTGGGGTCAGTGTAGGTATTCAAGCTACAATAGCTCAATTAATAGAAGTAATAAAAAGCCATTTGGAAAAGGGTTACAAAAGGGTAAAAGTGAAAATTAAGCCTGGTTATGATGTAGAAGTGGTACGTGCAATCCGTGCAGAGCTACCAAATTTACCTTTAATGGTCGATGCGAACTCAGCTTATACATTAAATGATATCGCCATATTACAGCAGCTTGATGATTACAACTTACTAATGATCGAACAACCTTTGGCTCCTGATGATATTGTGGATCATGCAACCTTGCAGAAAAACATAAAAACGCCAATATGTTTAGATGAAAGTATCACATCGTATGAAGATGCTCGAAAAGCAATTGAGCTAGGAAGCTGTGGTGTAATCAATATTAAAATTGGACGAGTTGGCGGTCTAACCGAAGCTAAACGAATTCATGACCTCTGCAAGGAGAATCAAATTCCTGTTTGGTGTGGAGGAATGTTAGAGGCAGGAATCGGACGAGCACATAATATTGCCTTAACCTCGCTTAGTCATTTTGTATTGCCTGGAGATACCGCGGGCTCTAGTCATTATTGGTATGAGGATATTATTAATCCAGAAGTCATCGTCAAAGATGGATATATTGATGTACCACAAGAAATCGGTATTGGCTATACACCGAATATGGCAGTTATCGATAAGCTGACAATAAGCAAAGAGGTCTATCAATAAAAATGGAATGAAAATCATTTGCTCTAAAGGAAAAAACGAGGAGAGAACTGATTGAAAAAGAGCTTGCAAATCGGCGGTGCCTATGTAGGAATTATCGTTGGTGCAGGATTTGCATCTGGACAGGAAATTGTCCTCTATTTTACAAGCTATGGCTTTAAAGGGGTTTATGGTGCCCTCTTAGCTATGGTTGGTTTTTCTATTGTTGGTATGTGTGTAGCCCAGGTTAGCTCAAGATTACGCACTGCATCCCACAAGGATTTGATTTATCAGATTTCTGGTCATTCTGTCGGTCTTGTATTGGATTATTTATTATCGCTGTTTTTATTTGGCGTGGCTGTTATTATGTTTGCGGGTGCAGGTGCAACATTACAGCAAATGTTTGGGCTACCTATTTGGCTAGGGAGTATATGTATGATTCTGCTAACCATAGCCACTGTGATGATGGATGTTAAAAGCATTATTAATATTATTGCATTAGCAACTCCTTACTTATTAGCAATTGTTTCTATTATTGCTATCTATGCCATTGCAACAATGGATCTTACCTTTGTTGAACAAGCAGTAATTGCGCAGCAGGCACAAATAAGCTCAAAAAGCTGGTGGTTGACTGCATTGTTATATATGTCATTCAATATTGGGGTAAGTTTCTCATTATTAACGGTGATGTGCGGCTCGGTGCGCAATGATAAAGTAGCTGGAATGGGGGGCATTATTGGCGGAATTCTATTAGGTGCTTTAATTTTGCTTATTAATTTTTCTCTTCTTGCAAAAATGAACGTTGTAATAGGACTAGATATTCCTATGCTAGCATTAGCAAATGAAATTCATCCATTGATCGGGCTATTAATGACATTCTCTTTATTAGGGATGATTTATAATACTGCAGTAGGGATGCTTTATTCTTTTATGGTAAGATTCTTTAAGCCTGATAGACCTAGCTTTAAGGTAGCGGTTGTTTTTATAGGAAGCTTAGGCTTTTTAGCCAGTCTAGCTGGATTTACGACGCTTGTAGCTAAGCTCTATGCAGTAATGGGATATGTAGGTTTAGTCTTAATCATATTTATTATTTCAGCATGGTTAAGAAAAGTAAGACGAATAATATAATGAATAAGAATGGTAATTGAGACGAAGGGATGTTCTCAATTACCATTTTGTTTGGATAAAAAAGTTGTAGAAATAGTGAATTATGTAAGGTAGAAAGTTTGGCGAAAATACTAATATTTCGTTAATTAGACACGTTTTTTAGTTCCTTTTAAATAAAACGAGAATAATTCTCATTTACAGGTTGACTGAGAATAAAAACATGACTATAATGGAAATCGTGAGTAATGATAATCATTTTCACTAAACGTAACATTACACACAAAATTGAAATCTACCGGGGATTACTATGAAAATAAGATATCTTTTAACAGCAACTGTTGTGTTGTCTATAGTATCGCTATTTATCGGAGTAGTAGATATTAAACCAAGTGATCTATTAGACTTCCAATCAGAAGAAACTAGACTATTTTTAATTAGTCGTGTACCCAGACTTGTTGCCATTTTGCTAGCAGGCGCAGGTATGAGTATTGCTGGTTTAATTATGCAAAGCTTAAGTAGGAATAAGTTCGTATCACCAACGACAGCAGGTACTTTAGATGCCACTCGACTGGGTATATTGATTTCCATGATGTTTTTCACAAATGTCACGTATTTCCAAAAAATTTCCTTCGCTTTCATATTTGCTCTAGCCGGCACATTATTATTTATGCAAATATTAAATCGAATTAAGTTTAAAGATGCGATTTTTATACCGCTTATTGGCTTAATGTATGGTAATATCTTGTCTTCCGTGACAACGTTCTTTGCCTATAAGGCAAATATTATCCAAAACATTTCTGCATGGTTACAAGGAGATTTCTCGTTAATCATGAAAGGCCGTTATGAACTGTTATACATAAGTGTACCAGTACTTATCTTAGCTTATATTTATGCCAATCGTTTTACAGTAGCCGGTATGGGTGAGGATTTTGCTAAAAATCTTGGCCTATCCTATAAGTTTGTGGTGAATTTAGGCTTAGTATTGGTGGCTCTTATCTCCACAACAGTGGTGCTAACAGTAGGTGTCATTCCATTCCTTGGTTTGATTATACCGAATATTATTTCACTGTTTAAAGGTGATAATTTGGCAAAAACATTGCCACATACAGCATTACTTGGTATGTCCTTCTTATTATTCTGCGATATTTTAGGACGCGTACTGATATTCCCTTATGAGATACCAATTAGTATGACTGTTGGTGTAATTGGAAGTGCTATCTTCCTAGTTATGTTGTTTAGGGGGAGAGCATATGCGTAATCGTACAAGAATGTTCATTTTACTAGGACTTGCCGTGTTAGCTATCTTATTGTATCTATTTTGGGGATTAAATGGTAATTATCATTATGCTTTTCCGAGACGTGTCATAAAAGTTATAGCGATGGCATTAACGGGTATAGCTATTGCCTATTCAACAGTTGTTTTCCAAACCATTACCCATAATCGGATTTTAACGCCAAGTGTTATGGGGTTAGATGCTTTGTATATGTTGATTCAAACATTCATCTACTTTTTCTTTGGCTCTACATCTATTTTAGTTATCAATATTTACTATAATTTTACTCTTGCTATCGTATCAATGATTGTTTTCGCTTTAGTTTTTTATCGAGTATTGTTTAAAGAAGGAAAGCGACCTATTTATTTTTTACTACTAGTGGGTATGATTGTTGGTACGTTTTTAGGGAGCATTACAACATTCTTCCAAGTATTAATCGATCCTAATGAATTTTTAGGTTTACAAAGTAAAATGTTTGCAAGTTTTAATAATGTTAATTCAGATTTAGTTTGGCTAGCTGGTGTAATCATTTTGATAACATTTATGTATGGTTGGCGTCATATGAATAAATTAGACGTCATGTCGTTAGGACGTGATACAGCAATTAATTTAGGTGTACCATACGATAAGCTGGTACAACGTATGTTAATTTTAGCTTCTATCTTGATTTCCATTTCAACAGCATTAGTTGGGCCTATTACATTCTTTGGTTTAATTGTTGCGAATTTATCGTATCAGTATTTTAAAACATACAAGCATTCCATCTTAATTGCTGGTTCTTGTGTAATGAGTATTATTGCTTTAATCGGTGGGCAGTGGATGGTTGAGCGAGTATTCACTTTCAGTACTACACTAAGTGTCATTATTAATTTTGTGGGTGGGGTATACTTCATCTACTTATTATTAAGAGAAAGTAGGTCAGCAGGATGATACAAGTGAAAGAAATTACGAAGTTTTTCGGAAAAAAACCTGTCGTTCAAGATGTAAGTGTCGATATTGTTTCAGGGAAAATTACGTCTTTTATTGGACCAAATGGTGCAGGGAAGTCCACGCTACTTTCAATGGTAAGCCGTTTACTGAATGCAGATACTGGAGAAGTTCTACTCGATAAAGCAGATGTAAGGCGCTGGAAATCGGATGATTTTGCCAAGCGAGTATCCATATTAAAACAGTCTAACTTTATGAATGTCCGCTTAACGATTCGTGAGCTTGTATCCTTTGGACGTTTCCCTTATTCAAAAGGAAATTTAAAACCAGAAGATGAAGAAAAAGTGGATGAAGCTATTCAATATATGAATTTAGAAGATATTCAACATAATTACTTAGATGAATTATCAGGTGGTCAACGTCAGCGTGCTTTTATCGCAATGGTTATTGCTCAGGATACAGAATATATCCTATTGGACGAGCCATTGAATAATCTAGATATGAAACATTCTGTTCAGATTATGAAGATTTTGCGTAAGCTAGTGGATGAGTTAGGGAAAACAGTTGTAATTGTACTACATGACATTAATTTTGCTTCCGTTTACTCAGATAATATTGTTGCATTAAAAGATGGTCGTGTTGTGAAAAATGGTTCTACCAACGATATCATTAACTCAGACGCACTCAAGGAAATCTATGATATGGATATTCCTGTTCAAGAGCAGGATGGCTGCAGAATTTGTGTTTATTTTAATTCTTAGAAATAGTAGCAGATGGTTTAACCATCCATTAACTATAAAATAAATTTAAAGGAGAAATTTCAAAATGAAAAAATGGAAATTACTAACAATATTAATGGCGATGATGCTATTAGTTTTAGCTGCTTGCGGTTCAAAAGACGAAGCAAAGGAAGAAGATAAAGGTAAGTCAACTGACAAACCAGCAGAAGAACAAAACGAGGCATCTGCAGCATACCCAATAACAATTCCAGGTAGCACAATCGAAGGTCGCGATGGTAAGACTACATTTGAAGAAGTAAAGCTTGATAAGATCCCAGAAAAGGTTGTTGTTTTTGATAATGGTTTCCTAGATACTTTAGATGCATTAGGGGTTAATCCTACTGCAGTAGTACAAGATTCATTACCATCTTACTTAAGCAAATATAAAGATAGCACTTATGTAAATGCTGGTACTTTATTTGAGCCTGATTATGAAAAATTATCTGAAATCAACCCAGATATTATTTTCATCTCTGGTCGTGCGTCAGCAGCTTATGCTGAGTTATCTAAAATTGCTCCAACAGTTTACATTGGAGTAGATAATAAAAACTTCCTAGAGTCATTCAAAGCTAATACAGAATTAGCTGGTAAAATTTTCGGTAAAGAAAAAGAAGCGGCAGATGCAATCGCTGCATATGAAGCTAAAGTTGAAGAAGTAAAAGGCAAAGCAACAGCATCAGAAGAGAAAGCTTTGATCGTATTAGGTAGTGAAGGCGCATTATCAGCGTATGGTTCAGGTTCACGTTTCGGTGTTATCCACGATGTATTTGGTGTGAAAGCTGCTGATGAGAATGTTAAAGTTGGAACACATGGTGATAATGTAAGTTTTGAATATGTACGTGATACAAATCCTGATATTCTATTTGTAGTTGACCGTGACGCAGTTGTAAACGAAAACGGCGAGTCTGGTACTAAAGGCGCGATTGAAAACGAAATCGTAAGTGCAACGAATGCTGTGAAGAACGGTAAAGTGTTCTACTTAGACCCAGAAGTTTGGTATCTTTCAGGTGGCGGTTTACAATCTGAAACACTAAAAGTTGAAGATGTATTAAAGGCGTTTAACTAATATGTTTGTACAAATTAAACGTATCGTTGTGACGGAAGGGAATTCGGATAAAGTGGTGGAACGTTTTGGCGCAAAGCCAAACAGTCCATCATTACTTGAACAACAACCTGGTTTCATTGATAAGCAGGTGCTGGTCAAGAAAGTTCGCCGTGGTGATGAGGAAGTGCTAGTGATGGTTCGTTGGGAATCAGAAGAAGCATGGAAAAATTGGGAGAAGAGCCCTGAGCATATTGCGGGTCATAAGGCAAGTGCAGGTAAGCCAAAGCCTGAGCATATCGTTGAAAGCGGACAAGAAGTTTATTATGTAAAAGGTTAATAGCCTAGAGGTGTCTCAAGCGATTGAGGCACCTTTTTGTTGTAAATAAAAGCAGATAACGATGGAATCAGAGAAGGGACACCAATGCTATCTGCTTATTTATATTAATGGGTAATCGGTGTTTTTATGGAACTACAAAATGTAGCATCCATATTAAAGGAAATAGTGCTTTCATTAATGGACAATCCCGAGATATTTATATTTTCATCTAATTTATGAGTAATAGATGAGTCTGTCACTGCTGCTAGCCCTCTAGCATTAATAATCGTGTAATTCGCTGTCATGTAAGTGGTAGGTGATTCTATATTTAATCCAAAGGTTAATGGATTGACGGATGGCATACTAAATAAATTGTCATTCGGTACTTTTATAATGCCATATTGCTGAATATAGTAATCTCTTTTTTGCTGAAAAGAATCTTCAAATCCAGGAACATCACTAATTAAGTTTGAAAAGGTTGAAAGCTTTTTATAGACCGTTAAAGTTTCTTGATAAGCTTTTAATTCAGATTGAGTAATAATCCTTTCAATTCGTAGTTGCTCCTCTGTAGGCTTTTTAATTATAATCTCTTCAGCTGAGACAGAGATATTACATGAAAAAGTAGCCGTAAGTATGAAAACAGTTTCGTTAAATCCATTTTTCATTTTTAAAACACTCCCAGTACATAAAAATTCATGTTCATCAATCTATCAGGACAATGAGAAAATCAAATGTTATTACTATAAGCGTAACATCTGTCATAACGCCATTTCAATGGTGAGTTTACGCCAATTTTATGGCGGTACATCGTTCTCTACCGCCATTTTATCCTTATCAATTAGGTAAAAAATGGCGTGGTTTAAGTAATTAACGCCACTTTTTGGCGCTCTTCAACTTTATATAGTGATTTATGGAATTATATGTATATATTATTGGTGCTGCTAGTATTAATTCCCACTAATCTATATAATATCTATTAATATATCGGAGAGGAGAGAGGACTATTGAACGGGTTGGATGAGTGTATTAATAAATCATTGGACATTCTCATTGAAAGTGAAACATTTCTTAGTCATGAGCTAAAACATTTGTTTAAAAGCTTTAAAGAAGAAAAAATAGATGCAGGTTTTTCTTTTGGTAAATTATGCTGTTTGCATTTTGAGGCGTTTTCAAATAGTAGAAATAACGACATATACAAAATTGCTGCAGCAGTTGAACTCTTAATATTGTCATTTGATATTATCGATGATCTTCAAGATAAGGATTCAGATAATAGTTGGAGCAGGACACCAGAGCTTTCTTTAAATGTTGCTCTAGCTATGCTGATTATGGCTTCAAAAACAATTGATGAAACGTCTTTTGAGCATAAAAGAGCTGCTATAAAAATACTTGAAGAATGCGCATTAAAAAGTATAAGTGGTCAACAATTAGACTTATTAAATAATTGCCGCGATGAAGATTCTTATGTACAAATGATTACGCTTAAATCAGGTTCCTTAACAGCGATGAGTTGCTTAATTGGAGAGGTTCTTGCCAAAGGGGAAGTATCCCAAGAAGTAGAGGCTTATGGAAAGTACATAGGCATTATTCAGCAAATTAAAAACGATATCCAAAGTTTGAAAGCATGGGGACCGAAAAATGACCTACTAAACAAAAGATTCTCCCTGCCGATTATTTATCTTTTATCCCAGAAAAATGATGTTTCAAAATCTGTAGCTGACTATTATAATGATGATATAGTTACAATTTTGGATCATAAAGAAGCAGAAAATGAGTTGACAAATGGCGGGGCAATACGCTATGCACTTACTGTGAAAAATGTCTATAAATTGAAGGCAATAAGTTATCTTGAAAATGTAGAATTAAATGATTTAGCTAAAGACTACCTACAAAAATTAATAAAATGATGAGGAGCGATAGGATGATTAATGTAATTCAGTACTTAGAACAAAACCCAAGCCTAGTTGCATTATTAAAAGAACAGAGAGCCTCATTAATTGGAATTTCATCTATAGAACAAGTAGCAATTTTAGAAGCTTTTATTGATGAAATGCAAATGCCTATAGAAAGTGATATTTGGAACTAAATACGTTGCGTTCAAATTTTTTTTGGCCCGCTATAGTCCTTTATTTAGCGTTAGGTTTATATTTAAATTTTGTGAATTATAGCGCGCCATATATTCAAATTGGGGTAGAAGAAAAAGATGGTAAATGGCTAGTATCTCAACTATATTATAAAGATTGGGCTAAGGGGCAGAATATAACCATTGGTGATGCAGTTTTAAACGTAGATAATGGCCCGATTGCCGAGCTAAATCAATTGAAATATAAATCAAAAATATTATCTGCCAATGATCTTACAATTATGAAGCCAGATGGAAAAATAATAAATATACATATTAAACATTTAGATATTCCTCAGCAGTTCTTTTATGTATTAATTGTTCCGGCTTGCTATTATTTATTAACGTTATTTGTTGCTTTTTATTTATATTACAAACAAAGAAATACTAGGTTAACAGATTTACTAATTCTTTTTATATTAACTGTTTCGCTAGCTTATGTAAGTAGTGGAGTCTCCGGTAGGCTGGATGGGATAGGAATTATTGTAAATCGTACTACTATGTTATTATGTTTAGTGATTTTATTACATTTTTTAAGAAATTATTTTTCATTTATGAAAACAACATGGATGTTTACGAATAATATCCGGTTCTTTTATTTAATGCCTTTCATTGGTTTTGTATTGGCTTGTATTGGAACTGCTTTCCCTGCTTCAAATGATGGACTTTCAAATATTGTATTATTGTTATTTCTTATTCTGCTTATAATTATCTTAGGTATTTTATTAGTAAGCTATTTCAAATATAACTCACCTCAGTTGAAGATTTTATTGAGTAGTATAATGATTCCATTTTTACCATTTCTATTTTTGTATGTACTTCCAAAAATCCTTTTTCATACGTATATCCTTTCATCTGAGATTAGCTCCTTATTTTTATTACTGATACCTTTTAGCTTTATCTTTACACAATTAGCAGAACGACTATTTGACATCGAGTATCATATTACTAGATTGCGCTACTATATTATTTTTTCTTTAATATTTACCCTATGGTTCACAGTTGGATTGTACTTCATTGCGGGTCAATATTTAAAAATCAGTGTTATGTCAGGTGTGTCCTTCTTTACATTTTCTTCGTTAGTCATACTCTTTTATGTAAAAGAAAAAGTTGATTATCGTAAGCGGAAAATACTATTTTCAACAAAAGGTGATTATATTCATCAGCTGTACACGGCTGTAGATAAAATTGGGAAAACCGTTAAAATTGATGAGCTTTTAGAGAAATTCGCTTATGAGGTTTCTGTTCATCTGGAGCTAGAGGATGTTTTTGTCTTAACGTATAGCTATTGTACGAATGAATTCCTTACAAATAGTGGGGAAAGAATTTTGTTACAAGCTGACACAATGGATGATATTAGATTAGGAGAAATACGTAAGATTGATAAAATTTATTTAGCATTTCTCCATCAGGATGCACATTATAAAAGAGCTTTAGTGCTGGGACATAACAATACCATTCATTTAAAAGACGAGGAGCTACTATGGCTCGAATTGCTCCTATTGTATGTAAATAATTTTATTGAAAATACAAAGATGGTGGAAGAACTATTAGATGAATTAAAGCATATGAAACAAGCTGACGACGGTCAATTGCCGTGGCTTAATAAGCTATTATGGTTGAGATTTGAAGAAGAAAAATATCAGTTAGCTCAAGAGTTACACGACACTAATTTGCAGGAACAACTTCATATTGCCAGAGAGGTAGATGTCCTTGTTAACGCAAAGGATACATCAGACATGCAGGAGAAGCTTGCTCAAATTCATAAGCAAATGGTTGACTCTCTATATGAATTACGAGCATACTGTGAGAATTTAAAGCCTCCATTACTGGATACATTAGGTTTAAATGCGGCATTAGAAAAGTTAATTCGGAAGGTTCAAGAGAGAGCTAACTTTGTGTTAATCTATTCAATAGACCGTTTATATTTAGAAGATGAGCGTATGAATTTAATGATTTATCGATTATTCCAAGAGCTATTTAATAATGCCTTAAAACATTCCTATGCAACAGCTGTTGAAATCCATCTAAAGGAAATGAATGATGGTTTTGAAATTATTTATTATGACGATGGTGTAGGGTGTAATGTAGAGGATATTATCGTAGCAGAGTCAATGGGTATCCGAGGTATGCAGGAGCGAGTAAAAGCCTTTAATGGTTATTTTTATGTTGACTCACAACTAAACCAAGGGATGTCTATTAGAATAGCAGTTAAAGAAGGGAGTGAAACACATGATTACCATGCTCATAGTGGATGATCACCCTATAGTTTTAGAGGGAACTAAAAACTTATTTCAAGAAAATGAAGATATCATTATTGATACGGAAAGTGATGCCACTTGTGTCATTCAAAGAATAAAAAATAAGCCATATGCTATTTACTTGATTGATATTAACATGCCGTTGGAAAATGGCATTAATTTAGCCCGTAATATTAAAGCCATTCAGTCGGATGCTTCCGTTATCCTTTATACAGGAGACGATATAACAGATTATTATCCCCTAATTTTAGAGAGAAAAATAGAAGGTATTTTAGCAAAAACAGCCTCTAAGGAGCAGATCATACGAACAGTTAGGGCGATTGCAAATGGTGAATTTGTTTTACCGAAAAATTTCTTAGATTTTCTCGATGATAAATTTAAACTTCAAAATGCTAAAGATATTCATTTAAATGAAAAAGAAAAGAAAATTTTAAGACTTATTGCAGAAGGTCATACAAATAAAGCAATTGCGATTGAACTCAATATTCCTCAGCGAACTACTGAGAGATATTTAACACAGCTGTTTTCTTTGCTAAATGTAGATTCAAGAACAGAGGCTGTCAATCTTGCTGAAAGAATGAATTTACTCTAAGGAATTTCCATGTTATACTTTTGATGTATTTTCCTACAAAAGGTACTTTCTTACAAAAATTCTTCTCTTATAATACTGTGTAAAAAAATACCTTATTTATATGCTGAAGTTACTATAATCTTTTTAAAACACCGCCAAAAAAATGGCGGTGTTTTTTGAGAACCGCCAAATCACGCCATAATTTTGCATGAATCACGCCAAAAAATTGGCGTAAACCCGAAGTTGAAATATCGGTATAAGTACTGGTACGCTTAAATTACCGTGGTTAAGTAGATTTGCTATAGTGAGTAGTAATACAAATGATTTTCTTCAACAAAAAGTAACCCTAACTATGTATGTAAACGGTAGATTATAGAATGGTAACTAGCAGTCAATATACTTCACCATAAAACTTTATAAAGGTAGGCGTGTATTGTGAAAGTAGAACTCGAAAATTTGTTTTCTATAGATGAATCTAGTCAAGATCAAGTGATTAACGTTTATAATCGTCATGGTATTGCTATTGGTGCGCCTGAAATTAGAAAGAGAAATTTAAAAACAAAATTTAATCCTATTTTTACATTAAACGAAGATGTAACATACGAGAAAGTAGCTGCTTTATATGAGTCATTAGAACGTGAATTTGGTATTGTCTCAATTGGAGAACGATTCTACTTTGAATTTTCTGATTTGGAGTATGAACGAGCACCGTTGTTTACTTTAAATTCAACAGGAAATTCACCTGAAATGTTTCTAGAGGATAAAGGGACATTATTTACTTTAAGTACTCATTGTAAGAATTGCGGACTTATGGATAAAGAGCAATTATCTCCTATAGTTATTGACACTTCACACATGAATGGACGTCATTTAGTGCATGTAAGTGGATATTGGGTAGCTTCTGAGGAACTGGTAGCACTACTGAAAAGGGAAAAACTAGAAGGGTTTGAATTTTTAGAGGTAATCCATCAGGGACCTGAGCAAGGAAAACAGCCAGCTTATCAAATTATTCCTACACAAATCCTACCCGCATGTAGTCATGATAGAGTAAAATTATACTTTGCAACTGAACAACCTCCATGTAGCTGTGGTTTGAATGGAGTTATCAAAGGGCCAGATATGTATTATCAGGAAGATTTAGCAGCGTTGAAAGGCGACGTCTTTTACTCAGCTGAATGGAGTCATGATGGAAGATATCTTTATAAAAAAACCTTATTTAGTAAAAGGTTTAGAGAAGTTATTATCAAACATGGAATCTCCCGTGAAGTAAGAGGAGAAAAAGATCCAAACTTTGGTCCAACGGATTGGCTATTTGATCCAGTGCTCATCAAATAATAGCTGTAGAACAGGAGTGTGTGGATGATATTTAGAAAAATACTACCTATCGTGGCTATTTTATTCATTGTTGCATTGGTTGTCTCTAATTACTTTAACAAACCTAATGAACAGTCCACGATGATCACTCAAGAATGCAACGATGTATTTAATAAAATTAATGCTTCTCTCCCTCTAGTTCGGACATAATTATGTTATGATGTGAAGATCATAGCAATATGTTTTTGAGGTGAAAGTATGAAAAAATGGGCCTATCCTTTGGCAATCATTACACTAATTATATTTATTTTTTTAAGTT
Source organism: Lysinibacillus sp. VIII_CA (assembly GCF_049943995.1). Lineage (NCBI taxonomy): Bacteria > Bacillati > Bacillota > Bacilli > Caryophanales > Bacillaceae > Lysinibacillus > Lysinibacillus sp. VIII_CA. Next base: position 60,418 of record NZ_JBNFXM010000005.1, on the reverse strand, counting down.
TAACTTTTCAAAGTGATTGGATGAATAAGTTTGATACAAAAATGGCACATGTCTTTTTTGGGAATCAATTTCTTGAAGTCTTTCATTATATAGGAGAACCTATATTTGTTGTTATTGTAGCAGTAATTTTGATTGTGTATTTAGCGTGGAAGACAAAAAATTATCGAGGTATGCTATTTATTGTTTTAACATTTGCGGCAGGGAATGTGTTAAATCAAGTATTAAAAAAATGGATTCAACGAGCACGACCTGAAATTGAAGATCAATTAACATCTTATAGCTTTCCATCGGGACATGCGATGACCGGTATTCTGTATTTATTTGCAACCGCATATATATTAGCTGAAAATAATAGTAAAGGTCGTAAAATCCTATTGTGGCTTGGAGCTACGATCCTGATGGTGCTTATAGGATTATCCCGTATAGCTGGCGCAAGACATTTTGCTACTGATGTACTCGCAGGCTGGAGTATGGGATATACTTGGTTCATTATTTGTGTCATCTGGTATGAACGTCGTAAAAGAATATTCCAATCGGATCATAAATAGATAGTGAGAGCAGTATCAAAATTCATATGAATTGATACTGCTTTTTTGTGCGCAAACGGATGAAGCAAGGTCAATGGACCAAATTTACCTTGTAAAAAAGAATTGCTCTTAGGAAACTTCTGCGTTAAGATGAGTACAATAAAAAAAAGGGAAAAGGAAGAAGGGTATGGACGGAAACGTTTTACTAGCATTTGGACTGACTCTATTTGCAGGGCTTGCAACTGGAGTAGGTAGTTTAATAGCTTTTTTTACATCAAGAACAAATACAAAATTTCTATCGCTAGCATTGGGTTTTTCAGCAGGCGTTATGATTTATGTCTCACTTGTTGAGATTTTCGTTAAGGCTAAAGATGCTTTAACGAATGCATTAGGTAATACGAATGGTTATTGGATGACAATTGCCGGATTTTTCGGTGGTATGTTATTCATTGCCTTAATCGATAAATTCATTCCAAAATCAACAAATCCTCATGAAGTAAAGCTAGTAGAAGATGTGAATGCAATAAAGCCACAGGTGAATGAAGATCATTTGATGAAGATGGGTATTTTTACAGCTCTGGCTATTGGAATCCATAACTTTCCTGAGGGTATCGCTACGTTTATGTCAGCTATTAACGATCCCAATGTAGGAATTGCCATTGCCATAGCAGTAGCGATTCATAATATTCCTGAGGGGATAGCAGTGTCTGTTCCAATTTTCTTTGCAACGGGCAACCGTCGAAAGGCTTTTAAATTATCATTTTTATCAGGGTTAGCAGAGCCAGTTGGTGCATTAGTTGCCTTCTTGCTGCTTATGCCATTTTTAACAGACGTTATGTTTGGCATCATTTTTGCTGGAGTTGCAGGTATAATGGTCTTTATTTCATTGGACGAATTATTACCGGCAGCGCAGAGGTATGATGAAACCCATTTATCAATGTATGGCTTGGTAGGGGGAATGGCTGTTATGGCCATCAGCCTAGTATTATTAGTATAAGTCAATATGAAAAGGGAGCCATTTATAAAATGGTTCCCTTTTTTTAGGCATGCATTAAGTTGTTGGTACAGCATGGTTGGTTTCCATAAGTTCTTGCACAATTTTTAGACAGTCATGGAATGTGATAAATGGTTTATATGAAACATGAAGCTCTTCACAGCGCTGAATGAGATGGTCTCTAGCCAGAACAATATCAGCTTGTTTAGCAGCTTCAAAATCTGAAAGAGAATCACCGATAACAATTTTAAAATGCTCTTCTTTTGCGACTTTCCGCATAACGCTAGGCTTACAGCAGCCGCATCCTTGAGTACTATATTTTGCACATTCCTCATCACAGCTATTTGAATAAATTAGTTTAATTTGTTCACCAGAAAAATCCGCTTTATTGCAGTAGATACCTGAGAAAGGGCCGTATTTTTCTACTAAAGGCTCAATAAAAAAATCGACTCCTCCACTTACAATATAAAACGGAATGTCATGATTTTGGGCATATCGAACAAAATCTTCGAATCCTTCACGTATGACGGCTGTATCCATAAGATATTGAATGACTTCATCTTTTTGTTCAGTAGAAAGTAAATGAAACATAGCAGAGAGTCCATCTTTAAATGAAATTGTTTGCTCCATCATAGCTTTCGCAATCTTCTCAGATTCTTGCGGAACAAATTCTGTCATCAGGGAAAAAATATTATCAGTTTCTGTTATCGTGCCATCGAAATCACAGAATATAATTGGCTTCAAGATAGTTCCTCCTTAGAAAAGCGCGTATCTCAATAATAGGTGTTTCAGGTCATACCCTATACTTCTATAATATTAGTTTTATCCTCCCTTGCTTTCAAGAAAAAACGCCTACTATTAAAGTAGACGTTTCATATATTCACGTACTTGTATACCTTGCTCATCAGCTTTTGTTACAATCACTTGATGTTCAGGAAATTGTTTTTTCATAGTTTGAACAAAATCACCAGCAATAGTAGAAGGAATAATAGAAATCAATGTAGGACCAGCCCCGCTTAAAGCAGTCCCGTAAGCACCATTCTTCTTAGCGGCTGTACGAATTTCACTATACTCGGGAATTAACTTTGCACGAAACGGTTCATGAAATAAATCTTCTTCCATATAACGGCCCGCACGCTGGAAATCACGTGCCATTAGTGAAGCAGCTAGCATATTAGCATTTGCTGAAGCATGAACAGCATAAGCTCTGTCAAATTGCTCTGGTAATACAGATCGAGATTCGCTCGTTTTTAATTCAACATTCGGTATATATACCACAAAGGAAGCATCAATTTTATTGATATGGAAAGTATCAACATTTCCTTTTCCATCCATAGATGAAATGGTTAACCCCCCTAAGACTGACGCGGTTGCGTTATCTGGGTGTCCTTCAATTTGAGATGATAAGTTGAGTTTATCTTGTACCGATAAGCCAAGCCCACATACTTGATTGGCTAGTTCAATACCTGCAACTATCACAGCCGCACTGCTTCCAAGCCCACGTGCTAATGGTAGCTCACTAGCCATTTCCACACGACATGCAGGTAATTGTTGCCCATATTGCTCAGCAACTTTTTTTGCAATGACGTATAGTAAATGTTCTTCAAGCTCAAACTCTTTAGGACCGTTATCATCAAGATGGATGATAGCCCATGTATCCTGTAAAGTAACTGTTAATTGTAAGTATAGAGACAAGCCGAGTCCTATGGAATCAAAGCCAGGCCCTAGATTGGCTGTGCTTCCTGGAACTGAGATTTGCCACGTTTTATTCATAGTATTCCCTCGATATATTCTCGAATTTCATTTTCATCATTTTTAAGGGATACTACTTCTACTGTGGATACATCCATGGCTGTATCAGGATCTTTTAGTCCATTACCTGTGAAGATTGTCACTACTTTTGAACCCATTGGAATTTTTCCGCTTTCCACCGATTTAATAACACCTGCTAATGATGCAGCAGACCCTGGTTCAACGAAAATACCTTCTGTATTTGCGATTAACTTATAAGCTGCAATAATTTCTTGATCCGTTACGGAGTCAATTATACCTCCAGATTCATCTCGAGCTGCTTCTGCCAATTTCCAGCTAGCTGGATTACCAATTCGAATAGCAGTGGCAACTGTCTCTGGATTGGCAATAGGCTCTCCTTTGACGATTGCTGCTGCACCTTCAGCTTCAAAGCCATACATCTTGGGTAGACCAGAATCTTTAGCAGCATGATATTCTTTAAAGCCCTTCCAGTAAGCAGTAATATTCCCTGCATTTCCAACTGGGATGCATAGATAATCAGGAGCTGAGCCTAAGGCATCTACAATCTCAAATGATGCAGTTTTTTGACCTTCAATGCGGTATGGATTGACGGAGTTGACAAGAGCGACAGGAGTTGTTTCACTTACTTGGCGAACAATACTTAAAGCATCATCAAAGTTACCGTCAATCTCAATGATTTTTGCACCATACATAGTTGCTTGTGCAAGCTTACCAAGGGCAACTTTTCCTTTAGGAATTACAACGATGGATTGAATACCAGCTCTTGTAGCATAAGCAGCTGCAGCAGCAGATGTATTTCCTGTTGAGGCACAAATAACACATTTACTACCATCTTCAATAGCTTTGGCCACTGCAAATACCATACCACGGTCTTTAAAAGAGCCGGTTGGGTTTGCACCCTCAATTTTACCGTAAAGCTCAATGCCTAATTTCTTGGATAAATTCACTAAATGTATAAGAGGCGTATTGCCTTCGTTTAAAGTTAATGCAGGTGTATTTTCTGTTACAGGTAAAAATTGTTTATATTCTTCAATAAGGCCTTTCCACATAAAGATATGATCTCCTTTTGTTCTCATAGAAAGAACAGTTGTTTTTGTATAAAAGACATTTTAACGCAAATCACACTATTATTTCAATAGCATTTCATAAATTGTCGAAACAATTCGGTAATTTGAATTTTGCTTGTCACTTTCTTGAAACAACTGTATAGTAATCTTGTAATGTAAAGTCAAGTGTAAAGACAGGTGGTTGAAATGACGACAAATACTGTAGGAACAAATAAATCGAAGCAAACAATTTCTAGAAATAGACTGTTGGGTATTGCGGGTATTGGGTGGCTTTTTGATGCAATGGATGTTGGGATATTATCGTTTGTCATTGCAGCATTGGCAGCAGATTGGGGACTGACACCAAGTCAATCTGGTTGGATTGGTAGTATTAATTCAATTGGAATGGCTGTAGGAGCCCTTGTATTTGGTGTTTTTGCCGACAAGGTAGGGCGAAAGCAAATTTTTATGTGGACACTTGTCCTATTTTCCATTGCGAGCGGTTTGTCTGCTTTTACGACTACATTAACAGCATTTTTAATGCTACGATTTTTAGTAGGAATGGGCCTGGGCGGAGAATTACCTGTTGCATCCACATTAGTGTCTGAAAGTGTGGCAGCAAAAGAAAGAGGGCGCGTAGTTGTTTTATTGGAAAGCTTTTGGGCAGCGGGATGGCTAATTGCCGCATTAATATCCTATTTTGTTATTCCAACGTGGGGATGGCGAGTAGCGTTAGTCTTAACAGCACTCCCTGCATTTTATGCTATTTATCTTCGATGGCATCTCCCAGATTCACCGCAGTTTATGGTGAAAAAAGAGGCCAAAGCGCGTAGTATCCTTCAAAATATAAAAGAAGTTTGGTCAAAAAAATATGCACGTTCCACATTGATGCTTTGGGTGCTGTGGTTTACAGTTGTATTTTCGTATTACGGTATGTTCCTATGGCTTCCAAGTGTCATGGTTGGTAAGGGCTTTGATATGATTACAAGTTTTAAGTACGTTCTCATTATGACATTAGCTCAATTACCTGGTTATTTTACTGCCGCATGGTTTATTGAAAAATTTGGGCGGAAATTTGTGCTTGTTTCCTATCTAATTGGTACAGCAGTGAGTGCTTTCATTTTTGGGAATGCTGATACACTTGTCGTACTAGTATTATCTGGCATGTTTTTATCTTTCTTTAACTTAGGTGCATGGGGGGCGTTATATGCTTATACACCTGAGCAATACCCTTCTATTATTCGTGGTACTGGTGCAGGAATGGCAGCTGCTGCAGGGCGAATTGGTGGGATTTTTGGGCCCTTACTAGTAGGTTCTTTATTAACAGCTGGCTATGATATAGGCTTCATTTTTGCCATTTTCTGTGGAGCAATAATTATAGGTGTTGTGGGCGTCATATTTCTTGGGAAGGAAACCAAGCAGCTAGAATTAGAATAATAAATAAAATAATGTCCTGGATAAGAGTAATCGATCCAGGACATTTTTGTCTTTATTCGCTAGTATAATGCATAATAATTAGTAATTATTAATTTTTATTCAAAGTAATTAATAATTTTGATAAAATGAGAAGTCATCATTGAAAAGGAAAAAAGTATAAAAAATCGACATATTAGCAGGTTAATGCGCTGAAGATTTTTCAGAAAAGTCATTGTATTCAAATTGCAATCGTGATACTGTATTTTTAATCGAATTTTGAGTAAGTAGGAAACAATCTCCCATTCGTGATAAGGTCATTGAAAGAAAGGTTGTTAGGAATGAGCATTCGTGAGGATATAAAGAAAAGGTTTGTAAGACTCTCAAAGGGGCAGCGTAAAGTAGCACAATTTGTAATGGATAATCCCAATACAGTGATTGCTAATGGAGCAGCAGAAGTAGGCAGACTGGCTAATGTAAGTGAATCAACGGTTATTCGCTTTTGCTATGCCATGGATTTATCGGGATATGTGGAGCTGCAAGAAGAAATAAGAGGCTATATTATGTCCCAAGATGTAGGAACAAATCTACAATCTACCTATACGGGTAATAAGCTAGTTAATTCTAGCTTTGGGAAGGTAATGCAGCGGGATAGCCGAAACATTCAGGAAACAATTCAATTAATTAATGATCAGCAAATTCAAACAAGTTCAAAATGGATGCATGAAGCAGAAAATATCTATATTCTAGGGACTCGTGAGGCTGTATCTATAGCAAATTGGTTATCCAACACATTAAAAACACTACGTTCTAATATTAAGCAGCTTCGAATAGATTCGGATGAAATTATGAATCAAATTAATAACATGGGAGAGCGTACAACATTAATAGTTTTATCGTTTGATCAACAGTTAAAGGATATTCAAACGATTGTTGAAATTGCAAAGATGAAGAAAGTAAAAATTATTGCGATTACCGGAACTGCATTTTCACCGGTTCGTGAATATGCTAATATTTTGTTTGCACTTGGAACCAACAAGCATTCCTCGTTAGATATAGTGCCCGTTTTGTTTTCTTTCTTACACGCTTTATTAGAGGAAATGATTAACCAAGACAAGGGGCAGTATGAAAAATATCAAAAATCCAATGAGCAAGTAGATAGTAATATATTATTCCTGAATGCTGCTAGAGAGAAAAGGGTATTTTAATGTTATGCATAGAAAAGTATTATTTTACTTTTCTATGCGTTTTTTTATAGGGAACATATATAAAAAGATGTCCAAATACGCTTTAGACATCTAGGTAAAGTGAATTATAAAATTTTACTCAAGTTGTACTCGTTAATGTAAGTATCATTTAATTTAATAGCATTTTGTCGAATGCCCTCTTGTTTAAATCCTAATTTTGTAAAGAGATGTAAAGCAACATTGTTATGTTCCATGACTGATAATTCTAAACGAGATATGTCACGTTGTTTTGACCAACCTTCCACAGCCTTCATTAGGGCGGAGCCGATGCCTTTTTGTTGGTACTCTTCCTTCACAGCTAAGCGAACAGAGGCAACATGTCTAGCTTTCGTTTGTTTATACCCATGTATAACTGCATAGCCTGCAAAAATACCATTTAATACGCAAAGTAATATAGTACGATTTTTAAGCTGCTTCCAATAGGTTAAATTTTTACGAAGTTGTTGGACAGTTAGATCTAATTCATTTTGACCATTGTACATGAAGTCGGTTTGTTGAAAAATTTCCTCCTGTAAAAGAATAAATGATCTAGCATCAGATGCTTCAATCCCTCGAATTATGTATGCAGAAGGGTCCTCTTCCCTTTTTGAAAGATTGTTTTCAGTTGTCTTTGTTTGCGTGCATGAGAAAGTTACACTAGTACCTAGTCTAATATCAATGACATGATAACCTGCATTTGTCCATGACAAATAGTGCGATAGAGGGGGCTTTGTTTTTTTCCACCAGCTCTTATTTAAGTAGGCGGCATTCGGTAAGGCTTGTCCCATAATGTTTTCTAATTCACTAAAGGATAAAGTGATTTCTTGTTGTAAAGCTACTTCAAAATAATTAGCTAAAGGAATATACTTTTTTTCCATCTTCTTTGTCATTGTAATCCCCATTTCCTAAAATCCAAAAATATAGACTATCTGATAATAGCATAAAATTATGCTTACATAAATATGAAAATACGACTAAATATCTATATAAAATAAAAAATATTAGAAAAAGATGCACTTTTACTATAGAATGTTAAAAAAAGGATGGTAAAAAAAGAAAATAGAAATGAAGAGGGTAGGTGTACAAAATATATGTATATGACAGCTTGAAGGTCTTATATACTTAATTCATATTTGTAAAGTTGGTTATTGGTAGTGGAAAATTATTATTGTATATTAAATGAAAGAGCTTAGTTTACTTAATGTTTCAATTTATCATTTTTTGTTAGTCCATAAGATATGATAAAATAAAAGATAAATGTAAGGTCATTTTAGGAGGAATAAATTCAATGAGTAAAGTATTAGTTTTTGGACATAAAAACCCAGATACAGACACGATCACATCTGCAATCGTATATGCTTATTTAAAACAACAAATTGGAGAAGAAGCAGAGGCAGTACGTCTAGGAGATGTTAATAATGAAACTCAATTTGCTTTAGATAAATTTGGCTTTGAAGCGCCACGTTTAATCTCTTCTGTTGTTGATGAAGCGGACAAAGTTATTCTAGTAGACCACAATGAATTCCAACAATCGGCTGACGGTATTGAGGAAGTGCAAATTGCAGAGGTAATTGATCACCACCGCATCGCCAACTTCCAAACAGCTGATCCACTATATTATCGTGCAGAACCAGTAGGCTGTACGGCTACTATTCTTAAGAAAATTTTTAACGAAAACGGTTTAGACATACCTGCGAACATTGCTGGTTTAATGTTATCTGCAATTGTTTCAGATACATTATTATTCAAATCACCGACTTGCACAGAGCAAGATGTAAAAGCGGGCGAAGAGCTAGCTAAAATTGCTAATGTGGACGTTGCAGAATATGGTTTAGCTATGCTAAAAGCAGGTGCAGACCTATCTGATAAATCTTTAGAGGATTTATTATCATTAGATGCTAAGGAATTCCAATTTGGTGAGTACAAATCTGTTGTTGCACAGGTTAATGCTGTAGATATTAATGATGTACTTAATCGTCAAGAGGAATTAGAGATTTTATTAAATAAAAATGTTGCTGAAAATGGTTTAGATTTATTCTTCTTCGTTGTGACAGATATTTTAAACAACGATTCTACAGCTGTAGCAATTGGACAAGTAGCACAAGCTGCAGCAAAAGGATTCAGTGCTGAGCTTATCAACAACCGTGTTGTGTTACCAGGTGTTGTTTCTCGTAAAAAACAAATTGTGCCAGTATTAACAGAAGCTCTAAAATAATTTAAAAGAGGCTGTCTATGAGGACAGCCTCTTTTTTAATCTAGTTTCAAAGGTTGTACGGCAGGTCCTTCTAGTACTTCTCCTTGAGCGTTGAAGCGGGAGCCATGGCAAGGACAATCCCAAGTTTCATCAGCCTCATTCCATTTCGTCTTACAGCCTAAGTGCGTGCATGTTGGGGCACTGGCATGTCTCATATACCCAGTAATAAACTCTTTTGCGACAAAGCCGCCAACTTTAAGCATTTGCATAAATTGTGCACCGAATTTTGTACGTGAGGGTGAATAGAGTGCAATGGCACCATCTTCACTTCTCGATCCAGTGATTAGGCTGGATAAAATGTCACCAGCAACAAAGGAATTAGAAATGCCCCACTTTCTATAGCCAGTAGCAATGAATACGTTCGGCAATGAGTTTGTAATTCTTCCTACATAAGGAACGATGTCAGGAGTCTCGATATCCTGAGCTGACCATCGATAAATGGGCTCTTGCTCAAAATGTTCTTTCATTTCATTTGAAATGGCATCATAGTACGGTTCTGTATTGACTGTTTCCCCAGCGATATGATTCGCTCCACCAAGTACTAAAAAATGCTCGTTCTTAATTGTAGCTGTGCGAATGGAACGGGATGGGAAATCAACGGATAAATATTGACCCTGCATAGTTTCAGAAATTTTACTAGCCACCATATAAGAACGACTATTTGATAGTTTGAACAGCTTTAGTCCCTTAAAAGCCTCAATGGGATAATGTGAGCACAAAATAAGCTTCTTATATTGAACCGACATGTTCTTTTCGGTATGTAAGTTATTTTGAGCTATGTTTAATTGTTGAACCCGTGTATTTGTATAAAGCTTTGCCCCCATCGCCTGTGCTTCTTTGGCAAGAAAATTACTTACCTCTACAGGGTTTATTTGAGCTTGCTGAGACATGCATAAGGCCTTTTTAATGGGGAAGGGAAGCTCCGTTTCTGTGGTGATTTTTGATTGGATATTTAAAACTTTATAAGCATTCCATTCTTTTAATAATTGCGCATACCCATCCTTTGTTTGAGCATACAATAGTGAATCTACTTGCTTAACACTGCCTTTTGGAAGTAATTGTGTTACCTTTTCAATGGCTTGTTGATTGAGTTGGTAGTAAAGCTGTGCTTCATCAACAGATAGTTTTTCTAAAAGGTTTGCATAAACGATACTATGCTGGGCAGTTAATTTACCTGTGGAGTGGCCCGTGGTACCATGACCAAAATGGGTGTTCGCCTCAAGTAAAAGGACATCAACACCTGCTTTTGCCAAGACATAGGCTGTATAAAGACCGGTTAAGCCTCCTCCGACTATACATACATCACAAGTTGTCGATGAAGGAAGTGAAGATAGTGAGACAGATTCGGACGTAGCGAGCCAAAGAGATTGAGTCATAGATAAACCTCACAATGTTTTTATGTTCAGTATGTAGATGTACTGGTGAATTTATGCAATGAAGCATAAAAATTGCCTTGTTATTTAGTCTATCGCTACAATGTAGCAAAAGGAGAGTGTAAGTAATGAAAATTGAAATTTGGTCTGACTATGTATGTCCGTTTTGTTATATTGGTAAAAAACAATTAGAGCAAGCTATTGAAGATACTGGCCTTGGTGGGCAAGTGGAGCTGGTTTATAAAAGTTATCAACTTGATCCAAATACCCCAGTAGATTCGAATATTACGGTGTATGAATCATTAGCAAAGAAATATGGCATGTCTTTAGAAAAGGCCAAAGAAATGACATTGGGCGTTACTGCGCGTGCGAAAGAAGTAGGATTAAACTATGACTTTAGCAATCTAATGGAGGAGAATACGTTAAAGGCACATCGACTTGTTAAATGGGCAGAGCAGCAGGGAGATGTTACGGCATTAGTGGAAGCACTATTGCATAGTCATTTTATTGAAGGAAAACGTATTGGACAAGAGGAAGTATTATTAGATATAGCAGAACAAGTAGGGTTGCAACGCGAGCAAGTGGCTAAAATTCTTGCTGTGGATGAATTTAAAAATGAGGTAGAAGCGGATATTCAAGAAGGGTTGCAGCTTGGAGTTCGTGGGGTTCCATTCTTTGTCTTAAACCGCAAATATGGTATTTCTGGAGCACAGCCACAAGAAGTATTCGAAGATACATTACGTAAAGTGGCTGAGGAAGAGGGCTTACAACCTGGTCTGAAAATGGCTGGTACAGGTAACGCTGGTGGTTGTACAGATGATAACTGTAAATTATAGCGCTAAAATTACTATTATGACTGAGAGGCTTGACATATCAAGCCTCTCTTATTCGTTTAGTGAAAAATCTTATCTAATATTTCAGTCAAAAGTCTGAGGAAAGTATCGTTGACTTTTTAAAAGAATTTTTTTAAGATAGGTTTATATCTTGAATTCGAGATAATAGACTATGAGATTTAAGGGAGATTTTATATAATGAACGTTTTAGTAGTAAAAGCAAACAACCGTCCAGACGGTATTTCAACAAAAATGTACGATACATTTATGGAAAACGTACAAGGTGTAAACGTTACAACTTTTGACGTATTTGCAGAAGATATGCCATACTTTGGGCAAGATCTTTTCAATGCGTTTGGTAAAGTACAAAATGGTGGAGAGTTAACAGACATCGAATCACGTCTTTTAGCTGCTAAACAAAAAGCGATGGATGCATTAACAGCAGCTGATTTAGTCGTATTTGCGTTCCCACTTTGGAATTTAACTATTCCAGCACCTTTACAAACATTTATTGACTATGTATACCAAGCAGGTTTCACATTCAAATACGGTGAAGATGGCCAAATGGTTAGCCTAATGACTGATAAAAAAGCGATTATCTTAAATGCTCGTGGTGGCTACTACTCACTACCAGAAACACAGCCTATGGAAATGTCCGTAAGCTACATTAAAAATGTAGCAGGCGGTGTATTCGGTATGGAAATTATCGAAGAAGTAATTATTGAAGGTCACAATGCATCACCTGATAAAGCACAAGAAATTATTGCAAATGGCCTAGAAGAAGTGAAAAAAGTAGCTCAATCACTTCAAGCGGTAAACGCGTAAAAAATATTTTTTAATAAAAGACCTTTCAAATTTGAGAGGTCTTTTTTTATTTTGTGAACAGAGGTATGGTGTGGCACTGAGGTCGGATATATTGGTATTAACTATATATTCGGAATTTACATTTCCTAACATTCTATTGGATGTGCGAAAATAAAAATGATAGAAAAATGCGATTTTATAGGAAAGTAATAATCCATTCTTTTAAAAATACATATAATTAGGACTAATTATTCAGTAAAAAATACAGTTAGTTTAATATAATAGTATTTGTAGGAAAATACTAGATGAATAAGGAGGTTGTTGTATGAACAAGAAATTAATAACTAAATTCTTAGCCATGCTACTAGTTTTATTCGCGTTGATACCATTTGGATGGACTGCTAATGCTGCTTCCAATGAAGTTACACGCGCTGATTATGTAAAAGAATTAGTAGAAAGCTTAGATGTCGAGATAGGTGATGGTTCTTCCCTTACTTTTACTGATGTCTCTAAGGATTTAGCGCCATATGTAGAAAAAGCTGTACAGTTAAAACTTATAAAAGGAAAAACGGCAACTACATTTGGTCCAAACGATAAATTAACACGTCAACAAGCATTTGTTATATCTGCTCGTGGACTTGTTAGTGAAGATGCTTCCCTTGCGGTCTTAGATCAATTTAAGGATGCTGATCAAATTGCTGAAGCTTATAAACAAGATTTAGCTAATGCTGTTGCAGCAAATATCCTTCAAGCGTTCGAGGATAATACGATTCGTCCTCGTGACTATGTAACGCATGAGCAAATGGGAAGTATTGTGGAGCGCTTTGTAGCAGAATACAAGGCACCATCTCATGGAGTCTCAGTAGATCTTCAAATTTTAGGAACTACAGATATTCATACAAATTTAGCTAATTATAATTACTATTTAGATGCTCCGTCATCTGAGGTAGGTTTAGCTAATACAGCTACATTAATTGAACAAGCTCGTGCGAAAAATCCTAACACACTATTATTCGATAATGGGGATTTAATTCAAGGTACGCCACTTGGCTCTTATAAAGCGTTAGAAAGTGTATTAAAGCCAGGGGAAGTACACCCAGCTATTGCAGCGCTTAACGCTTTAAAATACGATGGCGGAACTTTAGGGAATCATGAATTCAACTATGGTCTAGACTTCTTAGATGAAGTATTAAATGATGCAAAATATCCAGTCGTAAATGCTAATACTTACGATGCCAAAACAAAAAAGCGTATGTTTACACCTTATGTCATTCTTGATAAAGAAGTAGTGGACAATGCAGGTAAGAAACATACACTGAAAGTTGGTGTGACTGGAATTGTACCAACGAAAATTGTTGAATGGGATGCCATTCATTTAGCTGGTAAAGTTAACATGCAAGAGCCTGTTGAAGCCGTAAAAGAAGTAGTACCTGAAATGCAGAAGGCTGGAGCAGACGTAATAGTTGTTCTTTCCCATTCAGGTATTGGTGAGGATACTTATGTGAAAGGCGCTGAAAATGTTGGTTATCAACTAGCTGGAATTGATGGAATTGATGCTTTGATTACAGGGCACTCTCACTTAACATTCCCAGGTGACTACAAAGATTTGAAAGATGTAGATCAAGAGAAGGGAACTATTCATGGTGTTCCAACTGTTATGGCAGGTAGCTATGGTAGCCATCTTGGTGTCATTGACCTAAAAATTGAACAACAAGGATCAGAGTGGGTTGTAGTTGATGGTAGTGGGTCATTACAATCAATCAAGCAAGAAGGTTTACAACCTTCCACTACGGTGTTAAAGGCTGTGAAACAAGCACATGAAGGCACTTTAACATATATTCGTCAGCCTGTTGGTGAAACAACTGCGCCAATCCATAGTTATTTCTCAATGGTGCAAGATGATTCTTCTATTCAAATCGTAACACAAGCACAAAAATGGTTTATTGAACAAGAATTAAAGGGAACGAAGGATGAGAAAACGCCGCTTCTTTCTGCTGGGGCTCCTTTTAAAGCGGGTTCACGAAATAATCCATTAGATTATACAAACATTCCAGTTGGTCCACTTGCCATTAAAAATATGGCGGATATTTATCATTACGATAATACTGTAGCAACCATTAAAGTGACAGGTGCACAAGCAGTAGAGTGGTTAGAGATGGCTGCAGGTATTTTTGCAACAATTGATCCGAATAAGTCAGAAGAGCAAAATATCATTGATCCAGAAGCACGCTCTTATAATTTTGATGTGTTAGATGGCTTAACCTATCAAATTGATGTAACATCTCCATCTAAATATGACCGTCGTGGTAATCTTGTTGATGAAAAGGCAAACCGTATTAAAAATGTACAGTATAATGGTAAACCAATTGATTTAAATCAAGAATTTATTATCATTACAAATAATTACCGTGTTGGTGGTTCGTATGGAGCGACATTTAAAAATACGGACGGCTCTAATATAACAAACTATGCTTATGAAAATCGTCAAGCTGTAGTTGATTATATTATGGCAAATAAAACAATTAACCCTGCTGCGGATAATAACTGGTCATTTGTACCATTCCCAGCTAAGACAAAAGTTGTTTATCTATCTGCAAAAGATGCACAAAAATTTATCTCAGCAAATAGTGGCATTGAATATTTAGAGGATACAGAGGCAGGATTTGCTAAATATTTAATTAAATAAAACAAAAAGAGAGAGTGCGATTTAATCGCTACTCTCCCTTTTTTGTCTTTCAAATGTATGAAAGCGAGTGCCCTGATATGTTAAAAGGCCAGTGTCACCCTCAACTAGCTGTCCAAAATCGCGACCATTCACTTTTAATTCCTGACGCTCCCCATTTCGTTCTTCAAACGTGATGAAATAAGAAGTATATGCCGCAGAATGATTGGAACCTCCCCGAATATTCGTACGTTTTGTCACAACCTTAACGGGTCTAGTAAAGGTTTGTGATTGATTATTGGTAGACCAGGTGACAGTAGCTTTAATAAGGCTGAAAGCGATGCTACCAAAAACGATAAAAAAGACGATTGTAATAAAGCTCGATTCAAATGTAATCCCGTTATGAAACCATAGCATTTATAGTTCCCTCTTTCCTTAAGGTAAATCTATAACTAAAGGGGGCTTAACTCGACATCTACCACTATGTCAATCTCATCACTGATTAATACGCCGCCTGTTTCTAAAATCGTATTATAGACTAAATTAAAATCACGGCGATCAATTTGTGCCTTTGCCTGAAAGCCATATACTTCTTGTGCCCAAGGATTAACACCGTTTCCTGTATATACTGTTGTAAATACGATAGGCCTTGTTATATTTTTAATCGTTAAATCCCCATGTATCAAAAAATTATTATCATTTTGTTTATCAATATATGTAGAGGTAAAGACTATTTTTGGATAAACGTCTGCATCAAAAAAGTCTGGAGACACAAGGTGTATATCACGGTCATGATTTTTTGTGGAGACACTAGCCACTGCAATGGTAATAGAAATACTTGCATCCTGCATTTTCTCAATATTGACTGCAGCAATTTCAGCGTTGTACGATTCGAATGTACCGTGAATTTTAGATATCATCATATGTCGTACAGAAAAGCTAAGTGTGGAATGACTGACATCAATAGTGTATTTTTTCATATAAAAACCCCCTAAAACAGCATTCTACAACGAATAATAAAGTAAACAAATACCATATTCAATGTATTTTTCATAAATAGGAAAGGATAACCTTCGATAAAAGTGTAAACTGTGAACATTTACAATACGTAAATAAATAGTTAGTCACATTACTGATATCTATGGCATTTTATGATTAGGAGGACAGATGTTTTAACGATGGTAAGTTCCGCCGTGATTATGAAAAGACGAAAATTCAAAAGTTACTTTTTGTAATTAAGTATATAAAAGTGTATAAATTATGTTATGTAAATAAGTTACTCTAAATTTACATTTCCTTTAATAATCGTTACAATAGGTACATAGAGGTGAAGAAATATGAATGAGACAACTTTATGTCCTCGTTTAGCTAAAGCAATGGATTTAATTGGAAAACGATGGACGGGTTTAATATTGTATCAATTATTAGATGGATCACAGCGTTTTAATGAAATAGAGTCAGCATTACCTGTTAGTGGGCGTTTATTATCAGAACGCTTAAAGGAACTGGAAAAAGAAGGGCTTGTTGAACGTAAAGTGTATTCTGAGGTTCCAGTACGAGTTGAATATTCATTAACAGATAAAGGGCAAGCATTAGAAGGGGCTATCCGCAATATTGAAACATGGGCAAGTAGCTGGCTCTAAAATAAGTCCTTTGTCCTTTAGGTAATATTGTGCCAAAAACGACACTTGGAATGACTGTCAATTTTCTTTATAATATTCATCATCTCTGCACAAGACCTACCTGTCTTTTTATGTGAGATAAAAATACCCTTCATTTTACTTGTCAAATTGGGGTTCTAAATCCATACTGGTGTAGAGTAAGAAGGACGTTAGAAAGGAATTAGCTCTCATGACAAAACAACAATGGGCAAAGGATTTAGCGAAGAGCATTAGTCCTGCCAATATTAAGTTAGATGAATCTTTACAACAATATACAATGACAAAATTAGGTGGCAAAGCAGATGTTTTTGTTCTTCCTGATACAGAAGAAGAAGCAGCATTTGTAATTCGCTATGCATATATAAATAATATTCCTTTATTAATGTTAGGTAACGGATCTAATATGGTTGTTCGTGATGGTGGTCATAGAGGAATCGTTGTTACATTTTCAAATTTAGATGAAATTCGGATTAATGGTGAACATGTTTATGCCCAAAGTGGTGCGCTGATTAAAGATGTGTCAAAACTATCCGCAAAAGCAACCTTAACAGGCTTTGAATTTGCCTGCGGTATCCCTGGATCAATAGGCGGTGCAATGGCTATGAACGCAGGAGCTTATGGCGGTGAGATTAAAGATATTATTGTTTCATCTAAGGTGTTAACAAAAGAGGGAGAAGTTTTAACCTTGTCAAAGGAAGAACTTGAACTTGGCTATCGTAAAAGCATTATTGCGAAGAAAGGCTATTATGTGTTATCCTCAGAGTTCCAATTAGCTACTGGCAAACAAGATGAAATTGATGCGAAGATTGCCGACTTAACATTTCAGCGAGAATCAAAGCAACCATTAGAATATCCATCTGCTGGAAGTGTTTTTAAACGTCCACCAGGTCATTTTGCAGGTAAGCTTATTCAAGATAGTGGCTTACAAGGCAAAGGGGTAGGCGGTGCAGAAGTCTCTACAAAGCATGCAGGTTTTATTGTCAATAAAGGCAATGCTACTGCTTCTGATTATATAGCAACTATTCAAATGGTACAGCGTATTGTGAAGGAAAAATTTGGTGTCGAATTAGAAACAGAAGTTAAAATTGTTGGTGATGATCTATAATGGGACGCTCTTCGCTTGAGTCGAAGGGCGTTTTTTTTAAGGAGTGAGGATAAGATGAAATTTATTTCATGGAATGTCAATGGGATTAGGGCTTGTCTGGGGAAAGGCTTTCTAGATTTCTTTCATCAAATAGAGGCAGATTTTTTTTGTATCCAAGAAACTAAATGTCAGGCTGGACAAGTGGAGCTTGCGCTAGATGGATATGAGCAATATTGGAACTATGCTCAAAAGAAAGGCTACTCTGGTACGGCTATATTTACAAAGCATACACCGTTGTCCGTTAAGTATGGAGTTGGAGATGAAGATTCTCAGGATGAGGGTAGGATTATTACTTTAGAATATGAAGATTTTTATTTAGTAAATGTTTATACACCCAATGCACAGCGTGATTTAGCGAGATTACCACTTCGCCTAACTTGGGAAGAGCATTTAGCGAGCTATTTACAAGACCTGAATAGCAAGAAGCCAGTTGTCTATTGCGGAGACCTAAATGTTGCACACACTGAAATAGATTTGAAAAATGCTAAATCGAATATAGGTAATTCAGGATTTACATATGAGGAGCGTGCAAAATTTTCGGAGCTTTTAGCAAGCGGTTTTGTAGATTCTTTCAGATACAAGCATCCAAATGAAACTGACCATTTTACATGGTGGTCCTATATGAATAAAGTACGTGAACGAAATATCGGTTGGCGCATCGACTACTTTATTGTTTCGGAGCAATTAAAAAACCAAATAAACCAAGCAACTATTCACCCGCACATCATGGGCAGCGATCATTGTCCCATTGAATTACAACTACATGTCTAGCATTTAAAATCGTATTTTCTATATGGAAATACGGTTTTTCTTTGCAAGAATAATAGAATTATAGTAGTTCATTCAAAAAAAGAGACTAATGAAAGGAAGCTAATATACAGATAGATATGTTTTTTAACAATGCTCTGTAGCCTAGGTATATCCAATTGTTTATACTAGTCTAATAGTGGGTGTTGACAGAAAATTGTATTTATAGAGTGAATTACTTACATGAAAAACAAATATCCGCCTGCTATAATCTTTTGGACATTATTTTAAGGATTTTGAGAGGTAGTAAGGAATATAGTGCACAGAGGGGGTAATAAGGTGGAAAAGAGAAAGTTCAAATGGAGAAAGTGGCTCATCGTCATTGCAGGAATCGTAGCGACTTTAGCAATCGTAGCTTTTATCGGATTTACATGGTTTATGAATAAATCTAAGCCGATAATTGATGGTGAGTTAGCAGTCAATATTTTAGATCAGGATGTGAAGGTTACAAGGGATGACAAAGGGATTCCTCATATTTTTGCAAAGACAGATGCTGATTTGTATCGCGCGCAAGGTTATGTTCAAGCACAAGATCGATTGTTTCAAATGGATTTAGCAAGAAGACAGGCGAGTGGCCGATTATCAGAGATTATTGGAGAAGCGACGATAAATACGGACAAACATTTTCGTACTTTTAGCTTACGCAATGCCGCTGAGAAATCACTCGCGGCTTATGATGAGGAAAGCAAGCAAGTATTAAAGTGGTATGCAGAAGGGGTAAATGCATTTATTGAACAGGCTAAGGAAAATAAAACTTTAAGCTATGAATTTTCTTTATTGGGCTACGAGCCAGAGGAATGGTCCGTCGTGGATTCTTTAACGATTGGGAAGTATATGGCATATGATTTGGGGGGGAATTGGAATACACTTGCCTTCCGACACTGGGCTTTACAAAATTTTGATGAAGATAAGGCGAAAGAATTATTTATTAAATATCCAGAGAATGCCTCATCTATTATTGAGGCAAATATTCAAAATCCTGTTGCGGTAGTAGGTCAATTTAATCCAAATCTATTGCCTAATGAATTTAATGGCAGTAATAACTGGGTTGTTTCTGGAGAGAAAACTAAATCTGGCACACCTATTTTGGCGGATGACCCTCACCTAGGTTTAAGTACTCCATCTATTTGGTATCAGATGCATCTGCAGTCCCCGCAACAAAATGTTAGTGGTGTCATTTTTGCAGGAATTCCAGGTATTATTTTAGGTCATAACGATGATATAGCATGGGGTGTAACAAATGTTGGCCCAGATGTGCAGGATTTATATATTGAAATACCAAATCCTAATAATTCCACACAATTCCGCTACGATGGGAAGTGGGAGCAGGCCGAGATACGTGATGAATCTATTAAAGTGAAGGAAGGAGAAACTGTAGACTTTGAAGTGGTTGTGACACGCCATGGTCCAATTATGACGGATCTGGCATTCAAAGATACCAAGCCAACTGCACAATTTTCAATGCAGTGGACAGCACTTCAGCCGACTGCAGAATTACGTGCAGTAATTGGTTTTAATAAAGCGAAATCCTGGGATGACTTTGAAAAAGCTTTAGAAGACTTTAAGGCCCCTGCGCAGAACTTCGTTTTTGCCTCGAAGGATGGCACAATTGCTTATAAAGCAAATGGTCAAATCCCTATTCGTAAGATAGGCGATGGTCAATTGCCAGTTCCAGGTGATTCTAGTGACTATGGTTGGGAGGGTTTTATTCCATGGGATGAGCTGCCAACAGTAGTGAATCCAAAGGAAGGCTTTATTGCGACCGCTAATAATCAAGTGGTAGGAGAGGAATATCCTTATCACATTACAGATTTCTGGGCTCAGCCTTACCGTTTTGAACGGATTAAAGAAGTACTTGAGGCGAATGATTCGATAACGGTTGAGGATATGATGAACTTGCAAATGGATCAACATAATCTCTATGCAAGGGAATTCCTTCCTAGTTTATTAACATCGATTAAAGCGCAAGATCAGGATGGTAAGTACGCAGAGGTTATCGCTATGCTAGAGGATTGGGATATGGTTGATGCTAAGGAATCAGGAGCACCACTCGTATTCCATACACTGATGACCAAATTACAGGAAGTATTGTTTAAAGATCAAATGCCTGTATATATGTACAACATCATGCATGGGAAATTTAATATTACAGATCAGCTTTTACGGACGGCCTATGCAGGTGGTAAGAGTATTTGGATAGAGGAGCAAGGTGGGGTTGATGCAACCGTTTACAAGGCACTTGAGCTTACTATTACACAATTAGAAGATCAATTTGGTAAAAATGTTTCTAAGTGGACATGGGGCGATTTTCACCAGCTCACTTTTAATCATACTTTAGGAGGTGCTTCGCCAATTTTAGCTGCCTATTTTAATGCTAAAAAGGTGCCAATTGGTGGCTCCAAGGTGACGGTACAGGCTGCAGATAATGATCTTTCTGGTAATGTGGATCATGGTGCTTCTTGGCGTTTTGTTGTGGATGTGGGTGATTTAGGCTCAGCCTATCATATTGTTGGACCTGGTCAAAGTGGTCATATAAAGTCGGATTGGTACCAAGACCAAGTAATTGATTGGGCAAATGGTGATTATCATCAAACTTTTGTAAAACAGGAAGATATTAAAGGTAAAACATTAAATTTAAAAGCGCAGTAACAAAAAAGATTAGCGTACTTATAAAGTACGTTAATTTTTTTTACTAGGATATAAATCACAACATTCAAACATTCATTTGAATAAGATGGAATAATATGTTACATTGAATACAATCAAACGAATATTTGAATGAGGTGAAAGACTATGCCGAAAGAAATTTGTGAGGTGACGCAAGTACATGAAGAAGCTGTCACCAAGGTACAACAACAAATGCCTGATTTATCAGGGGTAGCAAAGTTTCTAAAAGCATTATCTGATGAAACAAGACTTAAAATTGCCTTTGCTTTAACGGTGGAGGATGAATTATGTGTTTGTGATGTAGCATCGATTATTGGCTCGTCAGTCGCAACAGCATCACATCATTTACGTTATTTAAAAGATAATAATTTAGCAAAGTCACACCGCAAAGGGAAGCAAATGTATTACTCTTTAGCGGATGAGCATGTATTTCAAATTGTAACAATTGCCTATGAACATGCGAAAGAGGGGATTGCGAATGGTAGCGACGCCAACTAAACAAGAATACAGATTGCAAAATCTTTCCTGTGCCAGCTGTGCTGCGAAGTTTGAGAAAAATGTAAAGGCCATACCAGAAGTGGAGGATGCACAAGTCAATTTCGGTGCTTCTAAAATAACAGTAGTCGGTAACATTAGTGTGAATCAAATTGAAGAAGCAGGTGCTTTTGATGGGATCAAGGTGTCCCAATCAGCAGTGAGAGCAGTTGAAAAATCTATACCTTTTTACCGTAAGAAAGAAAATATTTTGGCAGGGGTATCTTTGTTCTTTGTCATACTAGGATATTTATTTGTTTCTATTCAGGGAGAGACCAACCCAATCCCGATAGCCATGTTCATCATAGCGATTCTTGTAGGGGGAATGGGTATTTTTAAAACGGGCTTCCGTAATTTAGCTCGCTTTGAATTTGATATGAAGACCCTTATGACTATCGCTATTATTGGCGCTGCTATTATTGGGGAGTGGGAAGAGGCGGCAGTTGTAGTCTTTCTATTTGCTGTAAGTGAAGCACTTGAAGCCTATTCCATGGATAAGGCAAGACAATCTATACGAGGGTTGATGGATATCGCTCCACCAACAGCTATCATCAAAAGAGCACATGGTGAACATTTTCATGAGCTTGAACTGCGGACGGAAGACATTGAGATAGGAGATATTTTAATTGTAAAGCCTGGGCAAAAGATTGCGATGGATGGTATTGTCATTAGCGGGTTATCTGCAGTGAATCAAGCAGCTATAACAGGTGAGTCTATTCCGGTGAATAAAACAGTGAATGATGAAGTATTCGCAGGTACATTAAATGAAGAGGGCGCGCTTGAGGTTCGTGTGACAAAGCGAGTAGAAGACACAACAATTGCTAAGATTATTCATCTTGTAGAAGAGGCACAGGCAGAGAAAGCCCCTTCTCAGCAATTTGTTGATCGATTTGCCAAGTATTATACACCAGCTATTATAATTATTGCTTTTTTAGTAGCTATCATTCCACCTTTATTTATGGGTGATTGGCAGCACTGGATTTACCAAGGTTTAGCGGTGTTAGTAGTAGGATGTCCTTGTGCACTCGTTGTTTCTACACCTGTGGCTATTGTCACTGCGATTGGCAACGCAGCAAGACAGGGTGTCCTTATTAAGGGCGGTATTCATTTAGAACAATTAGGACATATTGAAGCGGTAGCCTTTGATAAAACAGGTACATTAACCGAAGGACAGCCAGCAGTCACAGATATAGTGACAATGGAAGGTTGGTCAGAGGACTATGTACTACAGCTTGTAGCTGCAGTAGAAAAACAATCTCAACACCCTTTGGCAAAAGCCATATTAAATAGATTACATGATAAGAATTTATCTGAGCTAGTGCCTACTGATTTCCAATCAGTCACAGGCAAAGGAGCCTTTGCAACGGTTGATCAGCAGATTATTTATGTAGGTAGCATGAAATGGGCTTCGACACTAGGTTCTATCGATAAAAATATAGAAAATCAGGTTAAAAAACTGCAGGAACAGGGTAAGACAGTAGTAGCAGCGGTTTCGAAAAGCCAACTCATTGGATTAATTGGGATTGCTGATCAATTACGTCATGAAAGTAAGGATGTATTGCTAAAATTAAAAGCCCTAAAAGTTAAGCATATGGTGATGCTAACAGGTGATGCAGAGCCTACTGCCCAAGCTATTGCTACATCATTACAGGTAACAGATGTGCGTGCTGGTTTATTACCAGAGGAAAAATTAATGGCGATTAAAGATTTACGTGCACAGTTTGGAGCCGTAGCAATGGTTGGAGATGGTGTAAATGATGCGCCAGCATTGGCAACTGCAAATGTAGGAATTGCAATGGGGGGAGCAGGTACAGATGCAGCTCTCGAGACAGCGGATATTGCCTTAATGGGTGACGATTTAACAAAGCTCCCATACACCATTGGCTTAAGCAGAAAAACACTACGTATTATCAAAGAAAATATTATTTTTGCCCTAGCCTTAAAATTAATTGCGTTGCTGCTAGTTATCCCCGGATGGCTAACGTTATGGATTGCAATTTTTGCAGATATGGGCGCAACCTTATTAGTTGTTTTTAATTCATTAAGACTAATAAAAGCAAAAAAGTAGTAGGTAAGATGTGATTTGACAGGAAAAAGCAGGAGATTAATCTTACTTTGACACTACTAATTTTGTGCGAATAGATGCTACTAGTGATTCTTGAAAAAGAACTTTTTAAAGGCTATTATAGTTTCAGGAGTAATGTAAGCATTCAATATAAATGAGGCGAAAGTTTGAATAAGTCAGATCCTATTTTAGTAAATGTTACAGAAGAGATTGTGCGTGGTTTAGTAAGCTTTTTACTACGAGGACCGGAATATCAAACATTTTGTAAATGCGAAACCTGTGAACTCGACACGGTGGCACTTACACTAAATGCATTGCCGAGTAAGTATGTTACATCAATGGAAGCTAGAGACGAGGCATTTAAGGAAATGAATACTCCTGAAAGTATTGAGCGCATTAACAAAGAGATTATTCACGCGTTACATGTGGTAAATAAGTATCCTCGACACAAAGTGGAGCCTACTTCTTAAATGAAGAGGCTCTTTTTAAGTTGTACAGGTAGTGATTTTCTGGCATATGTATTTTCAGTTAACTTTTAAGCCAAGCTTGTAGTAAACTAGAGAGTAAGAAAAGGAAAGAGAGGGAAAAAGATATGCCAACACCTAGTATGGAGGACCATATCGAACAAATTTATTTACTAATCGCTAACAAAGGATATGCGCGAGTGTCTGACATTGCTGAAGCATTATCTGTTCTTCCTTCTTCTGTTACAAAAATGGTTCAAAAATTAGATAAAGATGGTTATTTAGTTTATGAAAAATACCGTGGACTGACATTGACGCCGAAAGGTGAAAAGCTTGGTAAGCGTCTTGTGCAGCGTCATGAATTGCTCGAGCAGTTCTTACGAATGATTGGTGTGGATGAAGAGCGTATATATAATGATGTTGAAGGAATAGAGCATCATTTAAGTTGGAATTCAATCGATCGTATAGCAGATCTTGTGCAAGTAATGGAAGAGAATCCAGACATCGTGAAAAAATTAGAGGCATCAAAGACACAGCACAATCTATAAAATGATGGTGTGAGGGAAAGGGAGACAATATGGACGCATTAAAATCAGGTGAAGTCGTTACATTAACGGTATTAGAGCAACAAACATCCAAATGGATTTTAACAAATGGAGTTGAAGAACTACCTTTAAATGCTTCAGAGGTAACAGAGCCGCTAACAGTAGGTGATCGCCTTGAAGTATTTTTATTTGTAGATCGACGAGGAGACCTAGCCGCTACAACAGCTATTCCAGCTTTTACACAAGGGGAATATGGTTGGGCAAGAGTGCTAAAAGTAGTAGAACGTGAAGGGGCTTATGTAGATATTGGTTCCTCCCGTGAAGTATTAGTAAAAGCAGAGGATTTACCACCATTAAAAGAGGTGTGGCCGGTTCCAGGTGATCATTTATTTATGACACTACGAACAGACCGGAACGGTGATTTATTTGGGCGATTAGCAACGGAAGAGAAGATTTCTGAGCTATATGAAGGTGCATTTGAAGATTTGCATAATAAAAATATTCAGGCACGTCCATATCGTTTGTTACCTGTTGGCTCGTTTTTACTAGGTGTAGAACATCCATATCGTATTTTTGTACATGAATCAGAGCGCAGTGCGGAGCCACGCTTGGGACAAGATGTAGTAGTTCGAATTATTGATGTAAAAGAAGATGGCTCCATGAACGGTTCTCTTTTGCCACGAAAACATGAGCGTCTTTCCGATGATGCACAGCAAATTTTGAGCTATCTACAGGATGTTGGGGGCAAAATGCCATTTGGTGATAAGTCT
This sequence comes from Lysinibacillus sp. VIII_CA, assembly GCF_049943995.1. Classification (NCBI taxonomy): domain Bacteria; kingdom Bacillati; phylum Bacillota; class Bacilli; order Caryophanales; family Bacillaceae; genus Lysinibacillus; species Lysinibacillus sp. VIII_CA. The sequence goes on along the minus strand of NZ_JBNFXM010000005.1, from coordinate 34,856 downwards.
TCTCCTGAAGAAATTCAAGAAATGTTTCATATGAGTAAGGGTGCCTTTAAACGTGCATTAGGAACATTGATGAAAGCTGGTAAAGTGAAGCAACAGGACGGCTGGACGGAAGAAGCCTAGTGGACGATTGATAAACCAAAGACAAGCGATAAGAGACATCCTTGAAACCTTCTCTTCTTTTTTACGTACTAATAACTGTATAGTGGTATACATTATACGGGCTAATTATGAGGTTTTATCGAAAGGGGTCACACGATTTGAAAAAAGCTTGGATTAAAATTCTAACAGCTACTATGTTAGTATTCGGTGTGATGGCACCAGCAACAGGGTTTGCAGCTGATAATACGCCTCCGAAAGCAATTGATGAAAAGTTAGGCGTACCGATCGTTGTATATGGGGCAAATTTATCTGAAGCTGAAAAAGAATCAGTAAAGAAATCATTAAAAGTAAGTGAAGAGCCTGAAATCGAAGAAATAACGGTATCAGGTCAGGATTTAGTTAAATACATTAAAGATAGTAATTCAAGTTCCCGCATGTATTCTTCTGCTAAAATTACGCGTAGAGATGCAGGGGACGGTCTAGTAATAGAAATTGTCACACCCACAAATATTACACAGGTGACATCTGAAATGTACGCGAATGCCATGTTAACGGCGGGGATTGAAGATGCCACAGTACAGGTGGCTGCACCTAAGGCGGTAACAGGGCATTCAGCGTTAGTAGGTATTTACAAGGCCTACGAGGTCACTACAGGTGAAACGCTTGATATTGAACGAACAGATGTAGCAAATGAAGAGTTATCAGTTGCAACATCTATTGCTGAATCTGCAGGTGTGGATGATGCAAAGGTTGCTGAATTACTAACCGAAATTAAAAAGCAAATTGCTGAAACAAAGCCAGCTACACGTGAAGACGTTGAAAAGATCGTTCAAGAGCAATTAAACAAGCTGGAAATTAATTTAAGTGAAAAGGACCGTCAATTGCTCGTAGATTTGATGGATAAAATCAGTAAACTGGATATTGATTTTAGTAAATGGTCTGAACAGTTAAACGATATTAGTAATACGATTCAGGAGAAGTTTGGCTCTCTCATGGAGGATAAAGGATTCTGGGAAAGTGTGAAAACCTTCTTTGCTAATCTAAAAGATACTATATCTTCTTGGTTTAACTAACAATGAAAAATAAAAGAATCTGTCATACTCATTTACTAGAATGAGTGGACAGATTCTTTTTATTTAGAAGAGTCGCAAGCTTTGTGAAAATACAAAAAGCTATGGTACTATGAATAAAAGGAGTGGTGAGAAATGGAATTCCAATTACAGCAATTAGCAGGAAATAAATTTGCATTTTTGAATGAGCAAGCAGGGGAAAGGCTTGCCGAAATTACTTGGCAGCAAAATGGGCAAGTAATGGTAATGGATCACACATATGTATCAGATAAGCTCCGCGGTCAAGGGGTGGCCAAACAATTGCTTGATCAGGCAGCCCAATATGCACGTCAACACGACTACAAGATGGAAGCTGTTTGTTCCTATGTAGTAGCTGCCTTTGCCAAATCAGATGCATATAATGATGTAAAACGATAAAATAAAGGCAATCTGCTTATAGGTAAGCGGATTGCCTTTTAATTACTAAAGTAAATCATTTAAGCAGCTCCTTACAAAAGAATGACACCATAAATTAGTATGGTTAAAAGGCCTGCCCCACCTACTAATGAAGCCATGTCTACCCAATCGTACGCTAAATCGAATTCCTTCATTATAATCACGCTCCTATTTTAAGTATTAATTCATTAATTCCCATTACTTGCGTTTTGTAATCATAAATAATTATATAATTATGATAAATGTCGAAAATTATACTGAATTTTAATAGAAGAATGATAAGTACGGCGGATATTAAGCAAGTATACTTCTTATTTATATATATATGCAGATAGAGATAAAAAAATAAATGTTTATTCTTCTAAGAATAGGGAAAAACTATAGTACAGAGCTAGTTTCTATATTTTTAGGAGGTAATAAATATGGCTAAACGAAAAGGAACAGGTGTTGTCATTGCAGGATTAGCGGGATTAGCAGCATCTTATTTAAGTAAAAAAGAGAACCGTGATAAAGCACTATCGATGTTTAATAATATGAAATCAAGATTAGAATCTTATCTGACAACAGGGCCGGATATGCATGACAATATTGCAGAACGCGTATCAACAGAGGTGGCAACAGAGGCTGGTACTTCTCCAACGAAGATTGCCTCAAATGAGATGGTAGCTGAAGGTGGAGGACATACTGGTGTCCACTTCTATAATGAGGAAATTCAAGACAAGGAAAAATAACCAAAAAACCTTCTCATCTATGTATGAGAAGGTCTTTTGTGTGGGAGTAGGATTGCTATTGCAAATATTAATAATATAATTCCCGTAAAGATAAAGCCGCTAATCACTCCAAGTGATAGCCATCCTAACAAGGAAGACCCTATTACTACACCAAGAGAGAAAAATGCATAGAAATAACCATATGCTTTTCCTCGTATTTCAGCGGTTGTGGAATCTATTAAGAGTGAATTTATGGAAGGGAAAAGGAATCCAAACCCTACTCCATAACATGCCATTGCTAAGTAAAGTAAAGAGCTAGAATCCGCTTGGCTAATTAATAATTGGCTTAATCCCATTAATCCAATACCAAGTGACAATGTTTTTAGGGGATTTACTTTATCAAAAATACGATTAGTTGGTAATAGAAAAACGAGTACAGCGATAATACCAAATGTGCTCATCAATGTGCCACTTAAACGGGAGTCAAAGCCTAAAGATTGGACTTTGAGCGGTAGAAGATAGGCGATTACACCTTGTGAAAACATTAAGAAGAAGGCTCCTGAAAATGCCTTTAATGTTCCTGGATTATTAAAGAATACACTTATCGGAATATATGTACTTGGTGCCGATTTCTCTTTTTTTACTTGATTTGCTCTTAGTAAAAAGAAAGAAAGGATCCCTAATATAAGCATAAAGCTTGCAGTGATGTTAAAAACGAATGGGACACTTGTTCGGCTTGCTAGAATGCCACTAAAAGCAGGGCCAATAATGGCAGCAATACCAACAAATGCGCCAGATATAGCACTGCCCTTACCTCTTTTTTCGTGTTCGGTAGCGTTTGCTAGAAAGGTAAAGGCGGCAGGTACAATGAAGCCTGCAACAAGTCCATGAATAAATCGGACTCCTAAAAGCGCAATAGGCTCCTCTATTAAGTTATAGAGTGTTAACGATAAACCTGTTGTTAAGAGACCAACAATGAGTATGATAAAAGGTCCTTTGCGATCCGTTAAAAAGCCTGAAATGATATTACCAAATGTATTGGATAACGAATACATACCTACTGCAAGGCCTGTAAGGAATGCTGATGCTCCTAAAGACTCTGCATATGTACTCATAACAGGTAGCTGGGTAAATAGGTCGAAAAAAGAAAAGAAAATAATGACATAAATAAATTTTTTCATAGCTCCTCCCATGAATTAGAACAAATTAGTAAGTTAGTTGCATATATTCCTATTATAACATTTCCAATAAAAAAGAACGCCCAATAAGTTTTCACTTAGTAGGCGTCCTGAAAATTGAAGATTAAGCTTTTGAAACTTCTTTTTTCATTGTTTTGTTTTTAGCAAGGTTTACATGCCAAGAAAGTGCTTCCTCTAAAAGGTGAGGTGTTTGATGGCTACCAGTTGCTTCGACAGCACGGTTGTAGTAATCCCATAATTGCTCTTTATAATCTGGGTGTGCACAGTTTTCAATAATTAAAGGTACACGTTCTTTTGGTGCAAGACCACGTAAGTCAGCGATACCTTGTTCTGTTACGATAACATCTACATCATGCTCAGTATGGTCAACGTGAGATACCATTGGTACGATAGAAGAAATTGCTCCACCTTTTGCGTATGATTTTGTAACAAAAATACCAAGGCGTGCGTTACGAGCGAAGTCTCCTGAACCACCGATACCGTTCATCATACGAGTACCAGAGACATGCGTTGAGTTTACGTTACCATAGATATCTAACTCAAGAGCTGTGTTGATTGAGATTAGACCCAAACGACGGATAAGCTCAGGGTGGTTAGAAATTTCTTGTGGACGTAAGCAAATTTTATCAGCATATTTTTCTAAATTGCCATATACTTTTTGCTGTAATTCTTCAGTCAGTGTAATTGAAGTGGCAGCGGCAAATTTAACTTTACCTGCATCGATTAAGTTAAATACTGCATCTTGAAGTACTTCTGATGCCACGATTAAATCTTCAAATTCTGAATCTGCAAAGCCATCAAGTACAGCGTTTGCAACAGAACCAACACCAGATTGTAATGGCATTAATTGTTTTGTTAAACGACCTGCTTTAATTTCATCGCTGAAGAAGTCTAATAAAATGTTTGCCATAGTTTGTGTTTCTTCATCTGGAGGTACGATTAATGAAGGAGCATCTGGCTCTTCAGAAATAACAATTGCTTTAATTTTAGCTGGATCCACTTTAATACCGATATCACCAATGCGTTGCATAGCGTCTGTCATTGGAATAGCTTCACGCTTACCTTGTTCACCAGGTACATAAATATCATGGATGCCGATTAAGGCTTCTGGGTGTGAAATGTTTAACTCGATAATAATATTTTCTGCATATTCTGCAAAGATAGGTGAGTTACCTACAGAGTTTGTTGGAATAATTAATCCATCTTCAGTAATAGCAACCGCTTCAAGAATTAAATACTTGATTGGTCCGATAATTCCTTGGCGCACTAGCTCAGCATTATGAGAAAGGTGAGCATCTACATATAAAACATCCCCAGAGTTAATTAAATTACGGATACCAGCGTCTCCTTGGAATGGTCCACGTTTACGAATGGCACCAGCTTCTGCTAAGTACTTATCCACTTCTGGTCCTAATGATGCACCTGTATATACATCAATTTTGAATTCTTCATTTTTAGCTCGCTCAACTAAAGCCATTGGCACAACTTTTGCGTCCCCAGCACGAGTAAAACCACTCATCCCAACTACATCACCGTTAGAAATAAGTGCTGCTGCTTCTTCAGCAGTGACAATTTTACTCTCAAGTTCTTTTAAACCTAGGCGTTTTTGAACATTTGCATCCATAAAAAAATCCTCCCCTAAATAATTTTGATGGAAACCGATTACAAAACTAGAAAAAACATTTGAGAATTTTCTGTTTATTCAGTTGTAGTATGACTCCAACCATTTGAATAATACTATCACCAAATTGTCACAATTACTTTATGAATAGCATTAAATTGAGTAAAAAAAGGAAAATCGAGCATTAAGATGATTTTTCGACAGAGAAAACGTTTTATTGTAGAGCTGTATAAATATAGGTGATTTACACATTAAAACTATGCGAAAATTGTTAATAGTGGACAAAAGGAGGCTTCATAGGCATCAAAAAATACAGCGAACAACAATCCACATACATTGCTCGCTGTACTTATAATTAGAAACCTAAAGAACGACGGAAGTAGCTTGCATAGCGTTGGCTAACAGGGATACGAGTACCATCTTTCATAATTAATAAAAACGTTGAGTGAGAATCTGGTTGAATTTCATCGATGTAGTCAATGTTAACGATGTAAGAGCGGTGACAACGAATAAATGAATCAGGAGCTAAAAATAGCTCTAGATCACTTAGGTTTAAACGGTGATAACCTTCACGAGACATTGTTTTAACAAATGTTTTACGGAGCTGTGTTTCTAAATAAATTACTTGATCGTGCTTAATTGGGTACCAGCAGTCATCGATTTTAATTGTAATGTAGTTTGTTAAGAATGCTGATGGTTTTTGCGGGAAGATAGCAGTAATAGCTCCTTTAGTTTCGCCTTCCTCCATTAAAGGAATACTCATACCGTAATAGGCTACACCGAAAACATCAGGTTCGATGTAAGAGCTAATTTTTTGACCATAGCTTAGGGCTTTGTGAGCCGCTGAACCTTCTTTAATAGGATCGCCTGGTTTAATCTTTAAATCAACTTTTTTACTTGGCTGGTAATACAAATACTCATTGGTATCAGAGATAGCAATGGAAGTATTCTCTGGGAAGAATTCCTTAATGATCTCCATAATTTCTTCTATTTGTTTTGGTTCCACTTTAAACACCTCGTCTAAACTTTTAAAAATAGTATTATCATCTATTTTACTACATAATCGTATAAATTATATAGAGAAGATTTAGGAATAAAATAGAAAAATGTCGATTGACTCATTATAATGGTGTAATTTGTCTTGTATAATTTGTAAATAAATTTATATAATGACTAATTTATTTTGATAGGTATATGGTAAAATTTAATTGTTAGGATTAAGTTTACAAGGTTTCTACTATGTCTATGTGATAAATTAGAACTAGAGTAGCAATTAAAATGTGGTTGAAAGGAAATCGCAGAATATGGTAAAATTCACTGTATAGTCTATTTTCTTGTGTTCTGGTGTTTAAGTTAGGTTATTTATAAGGTTGTTTTTTTGAAAAAATGTGAAATAGGACTCAGTTCTTAAGATAAATTAATAAATACTATTTTCTTATTTTTATTCAATTGGGATTGATGTCAAATATTGTAATGCAGTTCGTGCACTCTGAGGAAAGATGGGGAAGATTATGCAACTACATCAACATTCTATGTCAGAAACGATTTCCAAAAGATACTTCCAAGAAATCGATAATATAAATCAATATATCGGCGTCGAAGAATTTTTTAATATTGAGTCGAAATTAATTTTTGAAATTTACCATTTAGAATCCGCCAAAGCGAAGAAATCTTTACATGAGTTAATTGATATTCTTTCAATCCGTTTTGGTAAACAGGTCATTAAAATTGTTCGAGGTTATTTTTCTGTTTTGTCTTCGATTGTTGCTCGAAAATTGCTAGACAATCAAGTACCTTCGAAAAAGGCATTTGCTTTCAATATTGCTTGTAATGACATGATTGAAAACCAAATGAAAGACGCAGAATTTTTGCAATTTGCCGATGATTTAATTGATTTCTTTGTTTATTTTATTGCAGATCGCAAACAACCGACTTTCCGACATCAAACTGTCAACAAGGTGATCATGTTTATAAATGATGAATTGGAGAATGATTTAACCGTGGAAAGTATAGCTAACAACTTCCATATAAGTACTAGTCATTTATCGCGTATTTTTAGAGAACATGTAGGTATTACACTAGTTGAATACTTAAATGTTCGACGTGTAGAAGAGTCACAATATTATTTACGACATACAAACAAAAGTATTACATCTATATCTGATCAATTCCATTTCTGTAACCAAAGTTATTTTACACGAATCTTCAAAAAATATACGGGTGTTACGCCAAAGCATTTTAGAGATGAACTTCATCATGAATTTTATCGATTTGAAATGGCTGAGACAGAATTACAAAATGCATAGCTTTGAATAAAAAAATAAGAGGTGCGGAGATGTTTAGTCATATTGCTAAAGCTCGCACCTTTTTTTTATGAAAATAACAAACATAAATAGTAGCACTTGCTATTTGATAAAGACAGACCCTATAAGGTATACTTCACAGTAGTTGATAAATTATAGTAGGTGGAAAAATGAAAAATTTGAAACTATTTTCAATGCTTGGGCTAGCTGTTTTTGTTCTTAGTGGCTGTCAAGCAGTGCAAAACAAAGAAGGTATTTTCTATAGTATTTTTGTAAAACCTATGGAATTTTTACTGGAATTTTTCGGGAACGATATCTTTGCAGGTAGTTATGGTTTAGCAATCATTGCGATTACCGTACTCATCCGTTTAGTCTTAATGCCGATTATGTTGAAAAATTATCGTCAACAACAATTGATGAAAACAAAAATGGATGCGTTTAAGCCTGAGATGGAAGCAGTTCAGAAAAAAATGAAAGAAGCTAAGACAAAAGAAGAGCAAACGCAATATCAACAAGAAATGATGGCTCTCTATCAAAAGCATGGCATTAATCCATTAAATATGGGATGCTTACCAATGTTAATCCAAATGCCAATTATTATGGGTCTTTATTTCTCGATTTTATATTCAACAGATGTGAAGTCACATGAATTTTTATGGTTTAGCTTAGGGTCACCTGATATCGTCATGACGATTGTAGCGGGTGTTGTATATCTCGTTCAGGCACGAGTATCATTATGGACTGTACCTGAGCAGCAAAAAGCCCAAATGAAAATGTTTATTTATATTTCACCAATTATGATTGTCTTTATCTCAATGTCATCAATGGCAGCATTACCTTTATATTGGTCAGTCAGTGGTGCGTTGTTAATTCTTCAAACATATATTGGCCGTAAATATTATTCGCAACATCCAGAAAAAGCAAAATAATTCATTCATGTCGAGGCGCCTTTGTTGCCTCGATTTTTTTAGGGGGACAACATGATGAACAGAAAATGGCTATCATCAATTTTAGTCGCTATATTTAGTATTGCGGCACTTGTATTTATTATTATAGGGAAATTTAATTTCGCTGTACTTGCAATGACGATTATGTTTGCCTTGTCCAATGGCTTTAGAGCAAAAAGTTTTGAAGAACAAGGTTATGGAAAAGAAGCAAAATGGATGAAATATATGGCGATCTTTTTTGCGGTAGCTTCAATCATCGTATTCATCATTATTCTTACAGACTAATATTGACAAAATATCAAAAGAATTTCACACCTGAAAATGTGAACAGTGCTAAAATGAGATTATATCAATCAAGTAATAAAATAAGATAAGTATTTACAGAGGGAGGACTTACTCTTTTCGTATGTGCTATTTTTAAAAGGGGCATAAATAGTGAAAAACAATCGTCTTTTGCTCATCATGGGTGCTTTGATTTCTGTGGCGTTAATCGTATCTATTTTTGTAGTTTACAACTATAAAAATAATCAAGTAAATAATGCATCTGATGAGCAACCAACATCTACTGAAACAAACAAATCAACAGAGCAAGATTCTTCTAAAACAGAGAAGACAGACATTACACCGGAAAAACCTGAAAAGCCAGAGCAGCAACCAGACGAAAATGGCTATCTACCTAATCAAACTTTACCTACCGAACCAACTTATATAAAAGGCATTCTGCTAGCAAATAAAATTTATCCGCTTCCATCTACCTTTGCACCTGAGGAAAATCCAGAAGCAAGACAAGCACTAAATCAAATGCTAGAGGCTGCCAAGCAACAAGGGTTTGATTTAGTTGCTTTTAGCGGTTATCGTTCTTTCGAATATCAAACAACACTGTATAACAACTATGTTAATCGTGATGGACAAGCAGCTGCAGATCGATACAGTGCTCGTCCAGGCTATTCTGAGCATCAAACAGGCTTAGCGTTTGATATAGGAGAGCGTGGAAAAGAAGATGTATGGCTGACAGAGGAATTTGGTGAAACACCAGCTGGGCAGTGGCTATTTGCGCACGCTCAAGAGTATGGGTTTATACTGCGATTCCCTCAAAACAAAGAGGAAATTACCGGCTATATGTATGAGTCTTGGCATTATCGTTATGTTGGTAAGGATATAGCTCAAGAAATTGCTACGCAAAGCATTACACTAGAAGAATATTTAGGTGTGAAATAAAGAAAGGAAGAGAGGCGGTTCTGCGCGAACAAGCTCTCTTCCTTTTTAGTTTATAGGATAGGGGTTAATAAACGAGATATTGATTCTTTAAATTTGATTAATGATGAACGGTTTTGGTACATCTCCCACGTCAATTCTGTACAATCAAAAATATCCTTTTCAAACAGCTCTGCCAGCTGATGTGAAATATTGGCATCATAAATAAAGGCATTGACCTCGAAATTTAAGCTAAAGCTTCGTACATCGATATTAGCTGTACCAACAGAGGAAGCTTCATCATCGATAATAATTGCTTTGGCATGAATAAAGCCCTTTTCATAGATATACACTTTTGCTCCTGCTCGAAGTAATTGCCCAACATAGGAATATGTAGCCCAATAAACAAACATGTGATCTGGCTTGTTAGGGATCATAATTCGTACATCGATACCTGACAATGTTGCAATTTTTATGGCATCTAAAAAGCTTACATCCGGAATAAAATAAGGCGTTTGAATATAGATATACTTTTGGGCCATGTTGATCAACTTTAAGTAACCAATCTTAATTTGCTCCCAATCTGAGTCTGGTCCGCTTGATACAATTTGTAAACCAACATCACCTTTTTTGGGGATAGCAGGGAAGTAGCGATCTGAGTAACCCATTTTTTGCTGGGAGCTTGCTTGATTCCAATCTAATAAAAAGCGTGTTTGGAGTGGATGTACAGCACTACCTTCAATGCGTAAGTGTGTATCTCTCCAATACCCAAACTTTTTTTGTAAGCCTAAATATTCATCCCCAACATTAAAACCTCCGATATAGCCAATGCGGCCATCAATGACAACAATTTTCCGGTGATTTCTAAAATTTAAACGGGGATTAAGGAGTGGGAAGATGGAAGGAAAGAACACTTCTACCTCGCCTCCGGCATTAAGCAATTCTTTAAAATGACGCTTCTTCACATTACGTGAGCCCATCTCATCATAGAGGAGGCGTACCTTGACACCTTGCTGCGCCTTTTTAATTAGCGCATGAACGATTCGTGTTCCTAAATCATCAAGGCGGAAGATATAGTATTGAATATGGATATGGTCCTTAGCTGCTTCAATATCTTTAAGGAGCTGTTCAAATTTATTGGCCCCATCATCAAAAATATCTAGATGGTTGTCCTGGGTTAAAACGGCATTGTTTGTTCTAAGGTGCATGTAAATCATCTCTTGATAATTTTCGGCATTTGAAATGCGAAACTCAAATGTTTCATCACGAATGGCATTCATTTGATAACTGATGAGCGTATCAATACCGATATCTTTACGCCCTTCCCAACGGAATAAATGTTTTTTTCGTAACTGTCTTCCAAGTAATAGATACAAAATAAATCCAACTAATGGTATGAAAAATAGCACGAGAATCCATGCCCATGTAGATGTAGCATCTTTACGTTCTAAAAAAATGATAGTCATGGCTAATAAAATATTAAAAAATAAAGTTAAAGGAACTAAATATTCTATATCTGTAAAAATGCTCATTCCTACACCTGCCTTTACTATTGATAATAACATACTTAGTATAGCCTACTTCAAATGAGGAAAGAAGATTTTAAGTAGCTAGTTAGCATAGAAAAGGATTATCTCTATGACTTTTTAGAGATAATCCGAATTGCTTGTTAATAATTCTCTCGAACCATTTATGAATGTTAATCGAAACGCAATGACTTTTTAGAGGCTTTAAAGATGAAAATTAAGCTAATAGAAAGAATGGCGATTACTGCTGATGTATAGTAACCGAGACTTGCATGCATTGTAAATAACCAGGTAAAAAATAGCGGGCCAAGTATGCGCCCTAGATTATCCATGGAATATGACAGTCCAGCAGCTGTTCCATATTGCCCGCCAGATTCTTTAGAGGACAGTGATACAACACATGTTCTAGCAAGTGCATTTCCTGCTGTAAAGACACATAGTGCTAGCCCTGCGATAAATAAGTTAGCGGTTAATGTGAATAAAAGCATCCCCACGGCTGTTACAATTTGTGCACCGATTAACCAAGTTGTCTCACTGCCATTTTTGATACGGCGAACGACACCACCCTGTATCGCGGCATCAACAAAGCCACTAAACATAAATAAATAACCAATTTGTAATGGTGTAATTTGAATTTTTTCGATTTGGAACAATTGGAATGTTGCTTCTACACCGGCCAACATAAAAGTTACTAAAAATGAAAACATAAATAAGTAACGCACACGATATTGAAGCATTTTCCCAGCGCCTTTTGGCACAATAGCACGTTTATTTGAATCTTTTCGTTTTTCAGGTTCTTTTAAGACGAAACTTGCATAAATAAATAATAGTCCAATTAATATAGCTGATGCGATAAACGGTAATTGCAAGCTAATATGCCCTAACATTCCACCAATTGCTGGACCAAAAATAAAACCTAGACCGATGGACATACCCATAAAGCCCATATATTTATTACGTGTCTCCTCGCTAGACATATCTGCAATAAATCCTGTTACAGCCGTATATAATGCTCCTGAAAATAATCCTCCTACGATACGGGAAACATATAAAATAGCTAAGTTATCAATAAATAATGAAAAAATAACAAAGCTTAGGCTAAAACCAATTAGTCCCGTTAAGATTAGCTGTTTACGTCCTACCTTATCTGATAACATGCCCCAAAGGGGTGCAGTGAAAAAGCTAGCTAACGAATAGACGGTCAGTAAGCCACCGACGTGGAGATTATCCCAATTTTGCTGCACAATAACCTCTGGTAAGACAGGAATAATAATGCCAAAACCTAGGTAAACGAGGAATTGAACAGACATTAATAATAAAATTGCCTTTTTCATAAAGTTCCCTGCTTTCATACAATATTTCAATATGTATATTCTAACCCCGTTGTTCTTGCTATTACAAGAAAACGGAAGGAGAAACATGGATAGACGACATTTCTGTTGTTGAGAAAAAAAGTAAATGAATAAAATAAGAGGGTTTAGGTTAGTTTATAAATGTTTGGTGGTGCATAGGGCAGGGTATAAAAAATTACACTGTCACAAAAAAGAAAAATTTTAAAGTAAAGTTAAATGGTATGATAAACTTGTCAGACATCATACTCATAGAAAAATGAAACTTTTTTGGCAATTAAACGTTATATAAAATCGAGGAAAGATTGAGGTGGAATGTATGAGGAAAGAAGTAGATTTGAAAAAGATTGTTTCGAATTTATCTAAGTTGGGTGTAACAGCCACTGTAACAAAGTCTCGACTAGAACTTTTAAAAGTGCTAACACCACCAACGCAGACACCGCAAGTTCAAGCTTAACTCGTTTAAAATAGAAAAAGGGAAGTCTCCGTAATAGAGGCTTCCCTTTTTCTATTTTTAATCATCTTCATCATGTGTAGTAAACATGTACGTCCGATAGTGGAACCTCATACTAAAGACTAGTCCAATAGCTAAAGCATTCCCCATTAATGAACTACCACCATAGCTTATGAATGGAAGTGGAATACCCGTAATCGGTAATAGTTGAATCGTCATTCCTATATTCTCGAACACATGGAATGTAATCATAGCAATAATACCAGCACAAACATATGTTGAGAATGGATCTTTCAATAAGAGAGTAGTTTTTGTTAAATGATAAATTAGCAGGAAGAAAATGCAAATAACAATACTTGCCCCAATAAAGCCCCATTCCTCACCGATTACAGTGAAAATGAAATCGGTATGGTTCTCTGCAACATAAACTTCTCGATTTCGAAAGCCCTTACCGAAAATTTCACCTGATCCAATAGCATTGAGTGATGTGATTAAATGGTATCCATCACTGGAAGAATAGGAGTAGGGATCTAACCAAGAATATATTCGAGCAAACTGATACGTTTTAAAACCGAATGTTTTCTCTAAGAAATCTTGCATATAGAGAGCCATCCATAGTAATGAACCACCTGCTACAACGCCACCTAAAAATGTAGGTAATATTATTTTCCATGAAATACCTGCTACAATAATAAGGGCAGCGGTAATGGCGAAGAATACAAGTGCCGATCCAAGGTCTGGTTGTTTCATAATAATAGCTAATGGCACGAAAAGGGTTAAAGCAATTTTTCCTAATAATAAGAAATCTGTTTTTAATGATTTTAGTGAATAGACTTCGTGGTGCTTACTAATTAATCGTGCCAATGCTAAGATGTAAAATGTTTTCATAAACTCAGAAGGTTGAATATTTCCAAGCGGTGTATGGTACCAGCTTTTTGCACCATTAACCGGTGCGCCAATTTGACCTTCTCCTTCAGGCATAAAAATAAGCAGTACCAATAAGGCAATCCCTGCTCCATACATATACCATGACATTTTTTTATATTGATCTGGCTCAAAAAACATCACTATGCCAATAATTACTGCACCAATTACATACCATTGCATTTGTTTTGGAACGTAGTTAATGCCATATTGACCGGATGTTTGGGCAGATGCAATAGCTAACAAACTAATGACTAGAAACGTGAAAAGAATAAAAGCAAGGGTCCAGTCAAAACGATTTGCGAAATTTCGTTTATTTTCCATAAAATCCACCTAAATTAAAATAGTATCTCAATATGAGTAAATATAATGCGTTTCTTCCATTTTCGTTTATAATGTTGAAAGAATAGAACAAATTCAAAATCAGAAAAAACTAACGTCTACTGATTAAGCTTGCAATTTGCTTCGAACGTTGTCAATGGAACTTTTAAGCAAATATTTTAACTCATTGAGTAATCAAAAACCTGTATGCAAATGCATGTTTAACATTCCTATTATAACGCAAATAACACTTTTATGCCTGCGTATATAGTTGTGACGACAATTAACATAAAATGTTTCAAAAAAACCGAGTTTAGTCTTATAATGTAGTGAAGAATGGGGTGATGGTTGTGGCTAAAAAATTAAAGTCAGCTGATGATTTTATGTATCATATTTATGTTCATATGAATGACGTTGATAAATTTGTCATTTTTAGCGGGTTGAAATTCTCGCAATTTGCGGCTGCGCTTGAACCACTGCATCACTTACTTTTATTAAAACATTCCTATGAAGATGGTTCTTTTAATATGCATACGCAATTTGAATATGTATTGGATGAAGAGGTACCCCATTTTGTAAAGAAATCGGCTGAGTCCAAGGAATTATGTTGGATCGATTTTATGGATGAGAAGAGGCTAGACCATCTAACACCCATGGAACAAGGGGAATTGCTTTACATAAGTCATAAAAAAGAACCGATTACATCTGCATTTTTTAACAAATTGCAAAATAGATTCGTCTATTACTCTTCAGATTTAGAAAAAATGACAAAAATTTACTTCCGACATTTAAGTGATTCGGATTTATTGGTAGCAAATGTTTTTAATAGTTTAATTCGAGAAAAGGAACGTAGCTCTGGATTTTGGCGTCGAAAAGTAAAATCGAGTATCCCTACTATTTCACCTGATTTCTTGCGTTCTTATCGATCATTTGCTAAAGACGGTGCATTATTATCGTTGTACCGTATTGAAAAACCAAAAGTTGCATATGGGATAGAAGTTCGCAACCTGTCAGAATATTCTTTTCCTGATGAAGTTTGGGACGATTTAAATACCATTTTGAAAACAGAGCACGATGAATTGATTTATATTATTTAACGAAATATACACTCAAATCTCACCGTCGAACATTACGGTGGGATTTTTATGTCATTTGTCAAGACGTTTCGTGATAAACTAATAGTACTCAAGAAGTATGTGGAGGGCACAAAAATGAAAAAAAGAATCGGTTTATTATACGGCGGAAAGTCAGCTGAGCATGAGGTGTCATTATCAACAGCTCGTGCAGTCACTGGTGCTTTGAATTTCGAGGAGTATGAAGTATATCCGATTTTCATAACATCTGAAGGAGAATGGCGACGCGGAAATCGTTTAGAAAAGCCTGTAAGTACTATCGAAGAACTACAATTCGGTGATAATACTACAATTTTAGAAAATAATATTACTGATTTTTTAATCGATGAACATGGCAATGCAGTACAGTTCGATGTTGTTTTCCCATTACTACATGGAACAAATGGTGAGGATGGAACTGTGCAAGGTTTATTAGAAGTTCTAAATCTACCCTATGTAGGAAATGGGGTTTTAGCATCTTCTGCTGGAATGGATAAAGTAGTTATGAAGCAATTATTCGAGATTGCTGGTTTACCACAAGTGCCCTATACGTACTTTATTCGCAGTGAGTGGAAGAATGAACAACAGACTATCATTGAACGCTGTGAAAAAAGATTGACTTGGCCAATGTTTGTGAAACCTGCAAATTTAGGGTCAAGTGTTGGGATTAGCAGAGCAACAAACCGTGATGAATTAATAAAAGCAATTGAGGTTGCCTTACAATACGATCGTAAAATTGTGGTCGAGCAAGGTATCATCGCTCGTGAAATAGAACTTGCCGTATTAGGAAATGATTATCCGGAAGTTTCGGTACCAGGTGAAATTAAACCGGTTACAGAATTTTATGATTATGATTCTAAGTACAAGGATGGCTCCACAGCACTTATTATTCCAGCTGAGTTACCAGAGGAAACTGAATCGAGCTTAAAAGAACTGGCAAAACGGGCTTTTAAGGCGATTGATGGTAGCGGTTTAGTGCGTGCCGACTTCTTTGTAACAGCTGATAATAGCGTTTACATTAATGAAGTGAATACATTGCCTGGTTTCACGCCAGTAAGTATGTATCCATTACTTTGGCAACATACAAATGTAAGCTACCCAGAGCTGATTAATCGTTTGATTACATTAGCCATTGAACGTTTTGAAGAAAAACAACAGCTTCACTATAAAAAAGACTGAGTGGGATTATTGTGAAAAAAACATTAAAACAATTAGCTGCATGGTTAAATGAGGATATGTCGGCTTACGATGATACTGTTGTATCAGGAATTTCCATTGATACAAGAACAATTCAACAGGGAGATTTATTTGTACCGTTTCGTGGTGAGCATACGAATGGACACCAGTACGTGACTCAGGCATTTGAAAAAGGTGCGGGTGCTTCACTTTGGCAAAAAGATGAACCTAATCCGCCAGACGGTATACCTTTATTGTTTGTGGATGACCCAGAGATAGCCTTGCAGGAAATGGCACGAGCTTATCGACTTGAACATAAAGCTAAATTTATTGGTATTACTGGCTCTAACGGTAAAACATCAACAAAAGATATTTTAGCGGGTACGCTCGCACCATTTTTTAAAGTTCAAAAGACCATTGGTAATTTTAATAATCAACTAGGTTTACCGATTACCATTTTACAGCTTGATGAAGATACAGAGGTAGCAGTCCTTGAAATGGGAATGAGTGGATTTGGCGAAATTGAATTTTTAACGAAGCTTGCTCAGCCGCATATGACGGTTATTACAAATATTGGTGAGGCGCATATGCAGGACTTAGGCTCCCGCGCGGGTATCGCACAGGCAAAGTTTGAGATTATTCAAGGAATGCAGCCAGAGGGTCTATTATTCTATGATGGAGATGAACCATTGTTACAGGAGTTAGTGGCTAAAGAACAGCATTTAAATGCAGTAGCGTTTGGACTAGAGCCAGATAACCTTTTATATGCGGATCATATTCATGCTAATGCTAATGGTAGTAGCTTTACTACCCACGGAATGATAGAGGGTGATTTCTTTATTTCTGTACTTGGAAAGCATCAAGTAAAAAATACTTTGATAGCGATGTTAATTTCTAACCAACTAGGTTTAAATAATGAGCAAATTCGTACATCCTTAGAGCATGTCGTATTAACAGATATGAGGATGCAACAAGTCCAAGGAACAAATGGTGCGTTATTTATTAACGATGCTTATAATGCTGCCCCAACCTCTGTAAAAGCAGCAATTCAATTTATCGCTACATCAACAATTCGACCTGAGAAATGGCTTGTATTAGGGGATATGTTAGAGCTTGGGCCAGATGAACAGCGTTTCCATGAAGGGCTAGCGGAGTATATAAATGAGCAAGAAATCGATTACGTTTGTCTATTTGGAGCTCGAATGACTCATCTTTATGAAGTATTAAAAGAGGACTTTGAAGCAGATCGATTGTTATATACCGAAGATGATTACACAGCTATTATTGAAAAACTAGAACTTGCTAATGAGTCATCTATCGTTTTACTAAAGGGTTCTCGTGGTATGAAATTAGAGAAAATTTTACAAGCTTTTACGTCATAGTTTTTATTGAATCGGTGGGATAAAATGCTCACCGATTCATTCGTGAAAGAGGTTTTTGTTAAACGAGGTGAGGATTTGTCAATAGGTGTACTATGCATACATGGGTTTTCAGGTGGTCCCTATGAGATAGAGCCGTTTACAACATACTTACGGACACATACAGATTGGCTCATAGTAGAACCAACATTATCGGGGCATGGTGAAGCTTTGCACATGGATGGATTTACGGCAAAGCACTGGTTAATGGATGCAGAGCTAGCCATACGGTCATTAGCTAAAAAGGTAGAAGAGATCATCGTTGTAGGATTTTCAATGGGGGGCATCATAGCTTTATACTTAGCAAAACGTTATAAGGTAAAAAAGCTAGTATTATTAAGTGCTGCTGCAAAATATGTCAGCCCTAAGCAACTGGTAAAGGATTTCAAACTGCTTGCTACAGATGCTTATCATCATAATTTAACGAATAATGAGCTGTTCTTACGTTATCGGCATAAGTTTAATAATGTCCCATTAGCTTCAACAATTGAATTTATGAAATTGGTTAAAATAGTGGAACCGTATTATCAGCATATCCAAATTCCAGTGTTTATTGTGCAAGGGAAACAGGATGGAATTGTACCATTTAACACAGCGCAATTTCTTTATGATGAATTAGCTTCTAATCATAAAATTTTGTATTTTTCTGATAATGGAAGGCATCATATATGTCTTGAGGAAGATTGCTCAGAATGGTTTCCGCGGGTTTTGCTATTTTTAAAAGGCACATGAAGTAGTCAGATTATTACGACTCATGCGTTATCGTTGCATACGTATTAAAGCCATGTTAGACTAGTGTAAGCAATGGATACATTTTGTGCGAAGACTCTTCATATTTGGTTGAAGAGTACTTTTTTTTGAACACAACGGTTTTATTCTAAAGTGAATAATTACGACAGAATCGAACCGCTCGGTAAAGACCGGGCTTTCCTTTTCATATAAGAGAGCTCTATATGAACAATCATGTAGAGAGAATTTTTAAGTAACGGAAACGTTCCACTACACAGGCTCGAATTTGCCGACAACTTCATCTGAAAATGTAACCATTTGTCAACTTAAAAGGAAAAAAAGGAGATTGAGAAGTTTGACAAATTTTTCAGAATTAAATATTAGCGAATCTACATTACGCTCTGTAAAGCGTATGGGATTTGAAGAAGCAACACCAATCCAAGAAGGTACTATTCGTTTTGCAATTGAAGGCCGCGATGTATTAGGTCAAGCGCAAACGGGTACTGGTAAAACTGCCGCTTTCGGGATTCCACTAATTGAAAAAATTGACCCAAAAAACCCTAATATCCAAGCATTGGTTATTGCTCCAACTCGTGAACTAGCTATTCAAGTATCTGAAGAGCTTTACAAGATTGGCTATGATAAACGTGTGAAATTATTATCAGTTTACGGTGGGCAAGAAATTGGCCGTCAAATCCGTGCACTGAAAAATAGACCTCAAATCATTGTTGGTACGCCAGGACGTATTATTGACCATATTAATCGTCGTACGTTAAAATTAGAAGATGTGCAAACATTAGTACTGGATGAAGCTGATGAAATGTTAAATATGGGCTTTATCGATGATATTAATGCCATCCTAGAAAACGTTCCTTCTGAGCGTCAAACATTACTGTTCTCAGCAACAATGCCGCCAGCAATCCGTAAAATTGCTGAAACATTTATGCGTGATCCAGAAATCGTAAAAATTAAAGCAAAAGAATTAACTGTTGATAATATTGATCAATATTTCGTTAAATCGGCTGAACGTGAAAAATTCGATGTTTTATCTCGTTTATTAAATGTTCACCAACCAGAACTTGCTATTATCTTTGGTCGTACAAAACGTCGTGTAGATGAGCTAGCACAAGCTTTATCAATTCGTGGCTACCTTGCTGAAGGGATTCATGGTGATTTAAGCCAAGCTAAGCGAATTTCTGTATTGCGTCAATTTAAAGAAAATAAAATTGATATCCTTGTTGCAACGGATGTAGCGGCACGTGGTCTTGATATTTCTGGTGTCACACACGTATACAACTTCGATATTCCACAAGACCCTGAATCTTATGTTCACCGTATTGGTCGTACTGGTCGTGCAGGTAAGTCAGGTCTTGCTGTTACGTTTGTAACGCCACGTGAAATGGGTTACTTACGTATCGTAGAAGAAACTACGAAGAAACGTATGACTCCACTTCGTCCGCCAACATCAGATGAAGCATTAGTAGGTCAACAACGATTAGCTCTAGATACTCTTGAGGGTCTTATTGCTAATAACAACTTAGGTGATTACCGTACACTTGCGTCAGAAATACTTGAAAATCATGATGCAATTGATGTTGTAGCAGCTGCTCTTCGCTCATTAACAAAAGAGCCAGATGATACACCGGTAACAATTTCAGAAGAACGTCCATTACCAATGCGTCGTGAACGCTCTAGCAGTAATCGCGGCGGTGGAGATCGTGGTCGCGGTGGTAATCGTAACTACGGAGGACGTCGTGACTCTCGTGGTGGAGATCGCCGTAATAGTAGTAGCAGTAGCCGTCGTGAAGGTGGTCGCCGTGAAGGAGGCCGTCGTGAAGGTGGACAAGGTCGTTCTCGTTCTCCTCGACGCCACGAAGATTAATTCTCGTAAGTGGATATTTAAACCTTGCAGTCATACTGGCTGTAAGGTTTTTTTTCGTATATAGTTGAAACAAAACAGTTATTTATTCCGTATAACCTAATATAGAAAAAGAGGAGGAACGACAATGAGAGCTCAACCAGTGCATCAAATTTCCCGTAAAGGGTTAACTGTATGGCGTTTATATGGGGTCATACAAACAGTGGTGCTATTAATAGCAGCAGGGATCGTGGGCTATGGTACTTATTATTTTGAATGGCCGACGTTTATTTACTACATAGCTGGGGCAATTGTAATATTAAGTGCCATACTGTCAATTTTTATTTTTCCTAAAATTAGATGGGAACGTTGGAGATATGAGGTGAGGGAACATGAAATTGAAGTTCAACATGGCTTATTTGTAGTAAAACGTACACTCATACCAATGGTTCGCGTCCAACATGTTGATACGACACAGGGACCGATTTTAAAGAAATATGATTTAGGTAACATTTCAATATCAACGGCAGCAACCGTACATACAATTCCTGCACTTATCATGGACGAAGCAGATTCACTTCGTGCTCGTATCTCTGAATTAGCAAGGGTGGCGGAAGATGATGTCTAAGGAGATTAATCGTTTACACCCTATATCAGCAGTAATTACGAGCGTCAAAGCATTAAAAAGTATGATTTTACCTATTGCAATCATTATCATAACTAACGGTTTTAATTTCTCGCTAAATTTCCGTAGTGATCATTTTTTTGATACCATTTTACTCTTCGGTGTTTGGGGTGTAGCCGCACTCCTTGCATTGATTGGAGGCATTATAAAATGGCGGACATTTGTTTATTGGTTTGAGGATGGAGAACTCCGCATCAAATATGGATTGTTTGTTAAAAAGAAGCGTTATATTCCCTTTGAACGTATTCAAAGTTTGAACTACAATGAAGGGATTTTCCACCGCATTTTTGGGTTGGTCAAAGTTCAAGTTGAAACAGCGGGTAGTAAAGGTGGCAAACCTGAAGTAGAGCTTACCGCAATTCGTAAAGAAGCAGCAGATGTTATTGAATTAGAAATGCGTCGTGCCAAAAATGAAATAGTAAATCAACAACATGAAGAACAGACGGAGGTCGTAGATCATTCGATTTCTACGCCAGCTATTTACCATATGTCCATGCGAGACTTACTAGTGTTGGCCACAACCTCTGGTGGGATTGGTGTTGTGTTATCTGGTCTTGCTGCTATCGCCTCGCAGTTTTCAGATATTATTCCTTATGAAACTGTTTTCCATGAGTTGGCTGATTTTGTCAAAGTCGGGGCCTTTTTAGTAGCGATATCGATTATGTTAATTTTAATAGTTGCCTGGGTTGTTTCTGTCCTCATTACCCTGATTAATTACTTTGACTATACAGTCCGTATCGAAGAAGATAAGCTGATTATTACTAAAGGACTTTTAGAGAAAAAGCGTATAACTTTGCCTTTAAATCGTATTCAAGCTATTCGTATTGTTGAGAATCCATTACGCCAATTAACAGGCTATGCAACGGTTGTTGTTGAGAGTGCGGGGGGGAACGGTGAAGAAGGGAAGGATAAAAAAATTACCTTGTTCCCACTCATTAAGAAACATGATTGTATGCAGACATTAGAGGATCTTTTCCCAGATATGAATTGGAATCCTTCCTTCATTCGATCACCTAAAAAGGCAAGACCTTTCTTTTATCGCATAGATTTTATTTGGCTTGTCCCTATTATTGGAGCTTGTAGTTATTTCTTCTATCCGTATGGTCTATTGTCTTTGTTACTGATTCCATTAACGATAGTACTCGGGATTTGGCAGCATAAAACGGCAGGCTATCAAATCGATGGAAAGCAGCTGGCTTTACAATATAGAGTATTCAGTCGAATAACATTGATAGTGGAGAAAAAACGTATACAATCTATGGGGAGTACACAATCGTATTTTCAAAAGAGAAAAAATGTTATGTCTATAAAAGCGACAGTCATGTCGGGAGCATCAGGTACAACTGGCAGTGTTTCAAGCCTGGAACAACAAGATGCTGAAACGATATTATCGTGGTATGAACATTAAATGGAAAGCTAATCCTTTTAAATTTTATAAAGGATTAGCTTTTTTACATACAAATATTTGGAAATAGTGTTTATAATAAAATAAATAGAACAAAAGGGGTGGGGACTATGTTTAAATATGATTTGAATGAAGACGCTTATTTGAAATTATTGGATTTAAGTGATGTTCATGATTTATTTGCATTGACTGATCGTTCAAGAGATACATTACGCGAATGGTTACCTTTTGTAGATAGTGTTCAAACAATTAAAGATACAGAGGTGTTTGTAAAAAAGGCTATGTGACAATATGCTGATAACAATGGTATACAGGCTGGAATTTATTATAATGGACAGCTGGCGGGTGTCATTGGTTATCATCAGATCAATTGGCAGCATAAATGGACAAGCATTGGTTATTGGTTAGGGAATGAGTTTGTTGGCAAAGGGCTCGTAACAAAGTCAATGAAAGCATTCATTGACTATGCCTTTCATTATTTGAGGCTACATCGTATTGAAGTAAGGGTAGCGGTTGGGAACATTCGTAGCCGTACGATTCCAAAAGTGTTGGGTTTTCATGAAGAAGGTCGATTGAGGGATGCGGAGTGGCTGTATGATCATCATGTAGACCAAGTCGTTTATGGTTTAACGGCAGCTGAATGGAAGAAAATTAAGATGACCAATGAAGCTACGGTTGTCCTATAAAAGGGGATTCATATCAAAAGGAGCAGTACCATGGAATCTAATGATCGTTCATGGTGCTGCTCCTCTTTTCATTATGATCTACCAGCCATTTTTTGTTTGCGCCAGCTTAAAATTCTTTTTGGGTGCAAATAGATAAGCCCTAGAATAAATCCAGTGACTAGCCCACCTAAATGTGCAAAAACGTTTACATTCGGTTGAAGAAAAGTCATAATGACACTGATGATGATGATTGGTAAAATAAGCTTACGAAGCATTGGCATTGTTTTACGAGTATAATACACTAATGCTCCAAAAGCACCAAAAATTCCAAAAATAGCCCCACTTGCACCAAGACTCGCATAGCTACTATCGTAGAATATGTAGGTTGCCATGTTGCCTACAATACCCGATACTAAATAAATTGTAATAAAACGGGCTTTACCTGCAATTTTTTCAAGCTCTGGTCCAAAGAGATATAAGGAAAACATATTAAAAAACATATGCATAAATCCTGCATGTAAAAACATAGCAGAGAATACACGCCACCACTCACCTTTTTGAATCAGGAAATTCGCTTGAATTCCGTAATTCCACAAAAGAGTTCCTACACCGGGTAAAAGAGACAATACATAAAGAATTAAATTGATTGCTATTAACGTTGACACAACAGGGTAATACTTTGTATATTGCTTAAAATTTTCTGTTCTACTAAACATGGCTCCACCTCAATTTACAATTATTATACATGCCTTGTTGGAAATAGGTAAAGGAGAAGGTCACATGATTAAGGGAATTGGTCTTGATATTGTAGAAATAGACCGTATTGAAAAAGCGATGAAGCGTACAGATAAATTTAAAGACCGCATTTTAACAACAAGGGAAAAAAATTTATTTGATAGTTACTCAGAAACTCGTAAGGTAGAATTTTTAGCAGGGCGATTTGCTGCCAAAGAAGCGTTTTCGAAAGCGATGGGTACTGGGATAGGGGAACAATGTAAACTACATGATATGGAAATATTACGCGGAAAGGCTGGAAATCCTGTTTTATATTTTAAGGAAGAGCTTGCCCATGGTTTTGTTAGTATTACGCATTCCAAGCAATATGCAGCTGCTCAAGTAATCTTATTAGAATAGGGATGAAGTTGTCTAAAAAGGTTGGTCAGTAAATTTAAATATATTGCCTTTTCTACAAATGACATAACTGACAAATATGGTTCATATATTGTCGTAGTGGATTTGAAAGAAGAAAGGGTGAAAGCGTGGGCAACCGAATAGTTAAATGGCTCGTCTTATTTTGTACAATATTACTTCTGTCGGCATGTGGTACAGCCTCACAGGAAAAAGTGTTGAAGAAAGTGAATGGTAAATGGGGAGAGACAAATGGCTATGAATTAAATGCTACGATGGAGATTAAATCTGGTGGTGAGCCTAGAAATTATAATGTAACAGTTTGGCATACTAAACCTGATTTCTATCGAGTAGAAGTCATGGAAAGTGGAAAAGATGTTTCTCAAATGATTGTGCGTAATGCGGATGGCGTATTTGTTGTGACACCAACATTAAACAAAATGTATAAATTCCAAAGTGATTGGCCTAAGAAAAATAGTCAAGCTTATCTGATAGGAGCTCTAGCAGAAGATTTAGCAGAAGATAAAAATCTTGTCATGAAAGAGGAAGAAAAAGCATATATATTTGAAGCGGCTACTAGAAATAGCTATAAAAATAGTATGCCTCATCAGGTCATTACAGTAGATAAGAAAACATTATTACCAACTTCTGTTGTTATTATGAATGATGTGAAAGAAGAACAAATTCGAATTACATTTAAGAAAATCAAATTAGGTGTGCAACATGCTGCCAAAGAGTATGCAGTTGAGCAATTTACAGATAAAGATAACACGAAAGGTGAACAAGCTACACCAGCTGAAAAAGATGGTAAAGAAGAAAAAGAAGACAAAGAAGCAGTTGGTGCAGATGTAGAGTACCAAGAGTTCCAAACTAGCTACCCAGTATTGAATTGGGCCCAATTGGCGAATGAAAAAGTGGTTCAAGAAAGTGGGATGGAACGCGTTATCTTAACATTTGAGGGTGAAAAAGCCTTTACAGTTATGCAGCAGCCAGTGACAAAGGAAAACTCTATGCTACCAGTATCTTCACCAGGTGATCCAGTTGATTTAGGTTTTACAATAGGTGCGATCACAGATACTTCAATTAGTTGGGAAAAAGATGGTGTTGAATTCTTTGTAGCGTCCAGTAAATTAACGCGTGAAGAAATGATTGAAGTTGCTACATCCATGACGATAAGTAGTATGAAGTAACTTTACTAGCTACAGCTTTCTAGTTGAAGAAAGCTGTAGCTTATTGACAATATAAAAGTTTGTGGTTTAGAAAATGTTAAGTGATTGCCTTTAAAGTAAAAGTCTCACGACTAATAAACGTAAAATTGTACAAGCTATATAAAAAATATGTATGTAATACATAATGTTTTAATAAAAAATAAAGAGGGTATTCTTATGAAGACACAGCAATATTTTCGACCAACGAAAGCAATGATTGATTTACAAGCAATCCAACAAAACATTAAAAACTTAAAAAAATTTATACGACCTAATGTTCAAATAATTGCAGTAGTAAAGGCGAATGCATATGGTCATGGAGATGTAGCCGTAGCACAGGCAGCTCTTGAGGCTGGTGCCACAATACTTGCAGTGGCCACGCCTGATGAAGCATTACATATTCGAGCACATTTTGAAGAACCAGACATACTAATATTAGGTGCATCTCCAGTTTCTTTTGCTCCTATCGCAGCTCAACAGCGTATTATGCTTACTGTATATGCAAGTGAGTGGGTACAGCAAGCAGCACCACTATTAGCAAAGGAAGCGGAACCTTTGCAACTACATATAAAAGTAGATAGTGGTATGGGTAGAATTGGCATTCGCTCTGAGCAGGATTTGTTAGCATTGTATCAAACAATTGAGTCTATTGATAATGTAGAGCTGAATGGAATATTTACGCATTTTGCAACAGCGGATGAGAAAGATACAACTTATTTTGATGAACAAGTACAATTTTTTGAAAGTTGTTTAGCGGTGATGCCGAAAAAGCCACTACTTGTGCATGCATCTAATACAGCAGCTTCATTAGTTAAGGATTCTAACTTGCAGTACGATGCTGTTAGATACGGGATTTCAATGTATGGTTTATCACCTTCCTCCTATGTAGAAAGTATACTACCCTTTGCCTTACAACCTGCATTTTCACTTGAAAGTGAACTTGTTCATGTAAAGGAAATAAAAAAAGGTGAATCTGTAGGCTATGGTGCAACATATGTAGCGCCATCAAATATGTGGATTGGAACTATTCCAATAGGCTATGCAGACGGTGTTATCCGTAAGTTAGGAGGACAAGAAGTTTTAATTGATGGACAGAGAATGCCGATTGTTGGACGAATTTGTATGGACCAATGTATGGTTGCCCTTCCAAAAGCATATGCTATAGGTGAGAAGGTAACACTTATTGGCCAACAAGGACAGAACAGGATTTCGATCGATGAATGGGCAACTAAGCTTGAAACCATTAACTATGAAATACCATGCATTATCACAGCAAGAGTTCCTAGAATATACTTTTAATGAACACACTTATGCCAATATATTATAGCTTTCAATTTTTGCCAGTATGAAGAATTTGGTTAATTAATGAGCACTGGAGATTTTATTTCTTTTCCAAATGTTAGATAGATGGATCATAACTGGTAATAAGTTGCAATAATAATTATTCGTCATATACCTTCGACAGCCAACATATTTTTACAATTTGTACTTCAAATTGTCAGATATTTTGTCATTTCATGTCTTTTCAACAATATCTTTCAATGATAGAATGGGAAGTAATGAAAAGTGTATGGTTCCGTTGGAGGTGCTTGCTGTGTACGATAAAAAGTTAAGAGAAGCTACAATTGCTGTTCAAGACAGATTATTTCTACAAACAAAGGAAGTAATTGAAGGTGAATCTTTTGTGCGTTCTTTAGCGCGCAAAAATTTAATGCAGGAGCAACCAAATCAAATACGGGAAGCTATGATTAAAGGATATGTTGAAATGTCTCATATTAATTTAATGATCGCGAGTGAATGCTTGCATGCAGAATATGAAGCACAACATATGGTGGAGCGTCTCGTAAGCGGGGGATGACACTTTGAATGTAAAACGTGGTGACGTTTTTTTTGCAGATTTATCACCGGTAGTAGGCTCTGAACAAGGGGGTACTAGGCCGGTGCTGATTATTCAAAATGATATTGGCAATCGATTTAGTCCGACTGTCATCATCGCGGCTATCACTGCACAGATTCAAAAGGCAAAGTTACCGACACACGTTGAAATCAATGCTGAAAAGTATGGTTTTGAACGTGATTCGGTTATTTTGCTAGAACAAGTGCGGACAATTGATAAGTCAAGATTGACAGATCGTATTACACAACTTGATCATGCAGTAATGGAAAAAGTTGATGGTGCGTTGATGATCAGTTTAGGTCTAGTTAAATTTTGATATACATATGTGTATAGAAAGCATTGGGATAAGTGATATCTCGATGCTTTTTTATTTATTTATTTATTCCTCAGATTTTGAAACACCTATTTCATTAGAACGTAGGAAGAGGGTTGAAATGTTTGATGTGGGCAAAAAATCTCATCGTCAGTATGCTAGGACGTATTTGATAAATGGTAGAAAAAGAATTAAGATATACACAAGATTTTTAATAAAAATAGATTATTGAAAAAATTCTTAAAGGTATATGAAAATATACATAGAATATTCCATTTATAAATTCGATATAGTTTGTGTGTAATATGTCGAATAAAAGTATAAGGGTATTACTCCGTAAGGAAATGGAGGGACAGCAGTGACAAGTAAGTCTTCGGTTGAAATTATTACAGAGTGGGATATTATTGCAGCAAGACAACTGGGGCGTAATGAGGCAAAGGCACTTGGATTTGGCACTGTTGATCAAGCTCGTATAACCACAGCTATTAGTGAATTGGCAAGGAATATCTATTTATATGCCAGAATAGGTATAATTGAAATTGAAAGAATTGAGACAGAAACTGAAAAGAAAATAGTAATTGTTGCAACTGATCAAGGACCTGGAATTAAGGATATCCGTAAAGTAACAGAAGATGGTTATTCTACTTCGGGGGGCCTCGGTGCTGGCCTTCCAGGCGTTAAGAGATTGATGGATAGCTTACACATCCAATCTGTCATGGGAGAGGGTACAACAATAAGAACCGAAAAATGGCTGCGTTAGGACGTGAAGAAATTGAAACAATTAGAAGCTCAGTATAAAAATATATTGTCAGATTATATGATGAATCAAACAGAAAATAATTTATATATTGCTCAAAATTTCACACGTCAATTAATTCAAAAAAGCATAGCCCCTGAGGATGTTGTTAGTATTCATAAAAATGCTGTGGAAGCATTATTTCCTAATCGAAATGATGAATCTCAGCCAGCATATGATTTTCTTATTGAAGTTATGGTGCACTATGGTATGGCACATCGAGAGCATCAAAGCTTACTTCAAAAACAGGCCGAATATGAATTGGAAATGAGGATTGCGACTAACATTCAAAAGACCCTATTAAAATCAGATGTGCCCGAGCTACAAAGTATTGATATAGGAATGATTTCTGTTCCTATTCGTAAAATGAATGGTGATTATGTTCATTTTTTTCATGATGGAGAAGAATATTTAAGTATGGCAGTAACTGATGTTGTAGGCAAGGGAGTACCTGCCGCTTTATGTATGTCTATGGTGAAATATGGACTTGAGACATTGGGTTATGCCTATAAAGATCCTTCATATGTTTTAGAAGTCATTAATAGGGTAATAGAAAAAGGTGTTGATGATAGTATGTTTGTTTCTATGTTCTATGGCTGCTTAGATATTCGCCAAAACATATTTTCCTATGCTTCTGCAGGACACGAACCGGCTTTACATTATAGGGCTAAGCAAGATGAATTTGTTCCATTAGAAGCTAAAGGCTTATTACTAGGTGTGTTGTCAGAAACCAAATATACATTTCATGAAATTGTCTTAGAGGAAGAGGATTTAATCATCATGATGACCGATGGCGTAACAGAATTTAGAGGGCAGGATGACTTAAATTCAAGAGATATTATTGCTACACTCATAAAAGAAAATAAGTATTTATCAGCTCAACAATTATGTCTGCTTCTATATAGAGAGGTAGAGAAAGTACAGAATTTTAAACTGAGTGATGATTTTACTGTAGTTATTTTTAAAAAAATTAAAAAATAGGTTTACGTTTTAATGAAACAGGGAACAGAAAATAGTCTAACAAATATGGTGGAGGTGTGCTATATGGACGTGACAATACATTTTAAAGAAATTGATCATAAATTATTTGGCTTTGTTGAAGGTGAAATTGATACGTTTACGGCATCTGGATTACGTGAAGAATTGGAAGCTGTGAAGATTACAGAAGGAATGGAAATTGAACTTGATTTATCCAAGGTAAATTACATGGATAGTACAGGACTCGGGATTTTTGTTGCCTTTTACAAAAGAACATTACGTGAAAATGGCAAAGTGAAGCTCGTTGGTTTATCAACTAGATTACAAAGATTGTTTGAAATTACAGGACTAAGTGATTTGATGGATATCGAAACTGATAAAAAGGTGGAATTAAGATAATGAAGGAATTTGACTATATTGAAATTAGAGTTCCTGCTAAACCGCAATTTGTCAGTGTTATTCGGTTAACTGTCTCGGGCTTAGCAAGCAGGATCGGCTTTAATTATGATGATATCGAAGACTTAAAAATTGCTGCAAGTGAGGCTGTCACTAATGTCGTCCATCACGCTTATAAAGAAGATGAAGAAGGTGAAATCGTCATCGGATGTGCGTTATACGACAATAAAATGGAATTGATGATTGCTGACTACGGCAATAGTTTTAATTTCGAGGAAATTAAGACTAAGATTGGACCGTACCATCCTGAGGAAAATATTGCTGGGCTAAGAGAAGGTGGGTTAGGACTTTATTTAATGGAAACTTTGATGGATGAGGTGATGATCAATAACGATGGTGGCGTAACTGTCTTTATGACAAAGTATGTCACTAGGGAGCAGGTGGAAAAAAATGTCGAAAGAATCACTACATAAATCTTCATCCAAGGAAGATGTATTAAAGTGGATTGAATTGTACCAATCAACGGAGGATGATGAAGCGCAAACGAATTTAGTGATTCATTATCGATATCTAGTTGAGTCAATAGCACGTAAATATTCGAATGGTAAATCTTATTATGATGATATTGTTCAAGTAGGGATGCTGGGTTTATTAGGTGCAATCAGACGTTTTGATCCAAATGTTGGCCGGAGTTTTGAGGCATTTGCTGTCCCAACAATTGTTGGGGAAATCAAGCGCTTTTTACGTGATAAAACATGGGATGTTCATGTGCCTAGACGCATAAAAGAGATAGGGCCGAGAATCAAAACAACAGTGGAGGCGCTGACTATTGAATTGCAGCGTTCTCCGTCCATTCAAGAAATTGCCGAGCGTTTAGAGGTAGCGGAGGAAGAAGTATTAGAGGCTATGGAAATGAGTCGTAGCTATCAAGCTCTTTCTATGGATCATTCAATAGAGTCAGACTCAGATGGTAGTACAGTTACACTTTTCGATATTTTGGGTAGGGAAGACGATGGTTATGAAATGACTGATAAACGAATGATTGTTTCCGAGGCAATGGTTGTTTTGAATGAAAGAGAAAAACAAATCATTCAGCTTACATATTTAGAGCAATTAAGTCAAAAAGAAGCTGGAGAACAATTAGGAATTTCTCAAATGCATGTTTCTAGAATACAAAGAAAAGCAATCAAGAAATTACAAGATGCTATTCTAGCAAGTGGCGGTGTATCGCTCTAATCCATCAATGGGTGTGCTGTGAATCATACTAAACACCTTTTAAATGTTTCAAAATAGTCTACTCCTTTTCGTTTGGGTAGACTATTTTTTTGCATTTTTAGTAATGTGTAATGGTAAAATGAAAAGAAAAAGGTAGTGATGATGTGGAACAAAAGCAAATGTTACAGCTCATTGCAAAAGATGTAGCGGTTAAACCAGGGCAAGTTGATGCTGTTATTAAATTATTAGAAGAGGGAAATACAGTTCCGTTTATTGCGCGTTATCGAAAAGAAGTAACGGGCTCTCTTGATGAGGTGCAAATTAAAGCTGTAGAGGATCGTTATCACTACATACAGCAGCTCGAACAACGGAAAGAAGAGGTTATCCGATTAATCCAAGAGCAAGAAAAGCTTACGCCAGAATTAGAAAAATCTATTCTTTCAGCAACAGTTCTACAACGTGTAGAGGATTTATATAGACCGTACAAACAAAAGCGACGTACGAAGGCAACCATTGCAAAAGAAAAGGGATTAGAACCACTGGCCGATCTTTTATTAGCTTTTAGTCACGATACGTTAGAGCAACTAGCCATTAAATTTGTCGATCATGATCAAGTAGCCAATGCTGAAGACGCGCTTGCAGGGGCGAGAGATATTTTGGCAGAACGCTTTGCTGATGATGCTGCTATTCGAGAGAAAATTCGTACGTATTCTTTGAAAGATGGCGTACTTGTAACAAGTGTGAAAAATACAGAAATAGACGAGAAAAATGTATTTGAAATGTACTACGAATATGAGGAGCCTGTTAATCGAATTGTTCCGCATCGTATTTTAGCAATAAATCGTGGAGAAAAAGAGGATGTGTTAAAAGTTTCGATTCATGTTCCAGTGGATCGAGTATTGATGATTATGTGGAAGGAATGGATACCAGCAACGGGTTCATCCCCAGCTATTGCTGAAGTGAAGCTGGCTATCGAAGATTCATACAAGCGTTTGATTCAACCTTCTATAGAAAGAGAAATACGTAATGAGCTTACTGAAAAAGCAGAAACACAGGCGATTCATATTTTCTCAGCAAACTTACGGAATCTATTATTACAGCCGCCTATGAAAGGCAAATATGTCTTGGGCGTCGACCCAGCCTATCGTACAGGTTGTAAATTAGCTGTTGTCGACGAAACCGGGAAAATGCTAGAGGTTACCGCTATCTATCCACATCCCCCTAAACCAGATGTGGCAAAATCGAAAGCTGTTGTAAAAGCAATTTTAGCAAAATATCCAATAAGTATAATTGCTATTGGTAATGGAACAGCTTCCCGTGAAACAGAACAATTTATTGTTGATGTATTAAACGAGCTAACTACTGAAGTAGCCTACGTTATTGTGAATGAAGCGGGAGCATCTGTGTACTCAGCATCGGATATTGCTCGGGCGGAATTCCCTGATTTACAGGTTGAGCAACGAAGTGCCGTGTCTATTGCCCGACGTTTACAAGATCCTTTATCAGAGCTAGTAAAGATTGAACCAAAAGCAGTTGGAGTGGGTCAGTATCAGCATGATGTTTCTCAAAAGAAATTAAATGAATCACTAACATTTATAGTAGAAACAGCTGTTAACCAAGTGGGAGTTGATGTAAACACGGCCTCTTCATCACTTTTGCAATACGTTTCTGGATTATCAAAAACTGTTGCAGAGAATATTGTGAAGGTTCGAGAAGAAAATGGTCAATTCACTACCCGCGTGCAATTAAAAAAAATTCCAAGATTAGGTGCTAAAACCTATGAACAAGCCATTGGTTTCTTACGTATCTCCGAGGCGAAAAATCCATTTGACGCTACTGGCATCCACCCTGAAAGCTATCATCTTGCAGAACAGATTTTATCAGAGGCCAAAATCGATAAAAAAGAACTTGGAACGAAAAAAGCGGAAGAAGCAATTGCTGCTTTGGATATTCATCAATTAAGTGAAGTACTAGAGATTGGTGTTGTAACAATTCAAGATATAGTAGATACTTTAATGAAGCCAAGCCGTGATCCACGTGACGCGTTCCCGCAGCCATTGCTGAAAATAGATGTATTGAAAATGGAAGATTTAAAGGTTGGTATGGAGCTACAGGGGACTGTGCGGAATGTAGTAGACTTTGGAGCTTTTGTTGATATTGGTGTGAAGCAAGATGGACTTGTACACATATCTAAACTTCAAAATAAACGCATTAAACATCCATTAGAAGTTGTAGCGTTAGGAGATATTGTAACCGTTTGGGTAGAACAGATTGATGTTAGTAAAGGGCGAATTTCTTTAACAATGCTCCCTCCTAAAAATCAATTAATAGATTGAGTAATAAATTTTTACCACGCTGTGCATACTACACAGTGTGGTATTCTTGTTGTTGGAGGTGATCAAGTTGGACAATGAGGAACTACAACAGCTTGTATGTCGAATTTCTTTGGAAAGTTTTCAAAAGCCATTTATACACCAGGCTTACTTTAATGGAAGATTACGTTCAACAGGCGGTCGATATCTTTTACAATCACACAATATTGAAATCAATCCTAAAGCCTTTGAGTTATATGGTATTAAAGAAATCCAGGGCATTGTACTTCATGAACTATGTCATTACCACTTGCATATCGAAGGTAAAGGATATCAGCATCGAGATAAAGAATTCAGAGAACTATTAAAGAAAGTAAAGGCACCTCGTTTTTGTTCAGCGTTACATACTTCTAAACCATCAATTAAAAAGCAACGACGCTACACATATACCTGTGTTAATTGCCAGCAATTATATATAAGGAAAATTAAAATGAATGTTGAAAAGTATTGTTGTAGCAAGTGTTTGGGCAAGCTTGAATTATTAAAGTAAAAAAAAATAAAAAAAAGATTGACGTATTGTTTAGTTATCCCTATAATAGTAAAAGTCGACAAGATAACGACGACAATATAACACTTATTATTCCGAAGTAGCTCAGTTGGTAGTAGCACCTGACTGTTAATCAGGTTGTCGCAGGTTCGAGTCCTGCCTTCGGAGCCATGGCCCCTTGGTCAAGTGGTTAAGACACCGCCCTTTCACGGCGGTAACACGGGTTCGAATCCCGTAGGGGTCATTTTCATCATTTACTTTACAATAATATTGGTCCCGTGGTGTAGCGGTTAACATGCCTGCCTGTCACGCAGGAGATCGCCGGTTCGATCCCGGTCGGGACCGCCACTTATTGGGGTATAGCCAAGCGGTAAGGCAACGGATTTTGATTCCGTCATGCCTAGGTTCGAATCCTAGTACCCCAGCCATTCATTTCTTAATTTGAGCCATTAGCTCAGTTGGTAGAGCATCTGACTTTTAATCAGAGGGTCGAAGGTTCGAGTCCTTCATGGCTCATCTTTTATAAGAAAAAGGTTGACTTTCTATTATTATATAGTACAATGAGAAAGTTACTAATTGAATGCGGTCGTGGCGGAACGGCAGACGCGCTAGGTTGAGGGCCTAGTGGGGGCAACCCCGTGGAGGTTCAAGTCCTCTCGGCCGCACCAAAGTCACTTGCAAAATCAATTAATTTATATGCGCCCGTAGCTCAATTGGATAGAGCGTCTGACTACGGATCAGAAGGTTGTGGGTTCGACTCCTGCCGGGCGCGCCATATTTTATTAAATAATGCGGGTGTAGTTTAATGGTAAAACCTCAGCCTTCCAAGCTGATGTCGTGAGTTCGATTCTCATCACCCGCTCCAA